>CAYJAM010000046.1:0-11354 GCA_964367725.1 uncultured Sphingobacterium sp.
GAATCCGATATTCTCCACAGATTAGGCTTCAGGGTATTCTGAGGCCTTTTTTTTGCAGTCTGACGAAAAATGCTCATAATAATGCTTTTCTACCTGAAAAATCAAGGTATTTAGCTCATTTTCAATTTAAACCGATTAAAACGCCTGAATTTCAGTTTATTTTTATAAGAAATTGTATTTTTTGTTAATTAAATTAATTAAAAGATAATTTTTTTAATAAAAGAATAATTTAATTATAATTGGGGATTAGTTTTAGGAGCAGAAAATACATATAAACAATTATCTGAGGGAAAATAGCCCCATCTAAATTAAAAACCTTAACCTGAAGCAAAATATATGGCAAACTGGTACCAATTACAATGAAGTTTAAAGTAATTTATGTTTTAAGAAAGCTTTTCGGATTAAAAAATTACCTCTTTCTCTTTGCTATAATAACTATAAAAAGACTTAAAATTTATTCTTTCGGGGATGATTTCCCTCATTTTATCAGTCTTATTCCACATGAAGGTACTGTATTGGATATTGGGGCGAACATCGGACTTAACACCACTCCAATCGCTCAGGAAAGACCCGGTGTAACTGTATTTTGCTTCGAGCCCGTACCTCTCAATATTTCTATACTCGAACGGGTTATCAGCTATTTTAAATTAACTAATACGAAAATTTTTAAAACGGCTCTTGGTGAAACGAATGGAGAACTTACAATGATCATTCCAATTGTCGGCAATGTTTTGATGACAGGCTTGAGCCATAATTACAGTGGGGAATCAGCTGAAATTGAAAATCAAGGTGAAATTATCAGTACAACAATGCTCAGGCTGGATGACATTCCAGAAATCCAAAGCGCTGAAAAGATCACCGCAATCAAGATCGATGTTGAAAATTTTGAATACTATGTTTTAAAGGGGGGACAGGAAACAATCTCTAAACACATGCCGATCATTCATTGCGAACTCTGGAATAATGAGAACCGTGCAATGGCAATGGATCTTTTAAAATCACTGGGATATAAAGTGATGATTTTTGATAATGGGAAACTAGTCGAATTCAGGGATGAAGAATTTTATGTAAATTTTTTCTTTATCCCTTCTGATACTATTACCAAAACCTAAGTTTCAAATAGCACCCGAATCCTTTTAATTCCTAATTAAAGATGCCGAGATGTCATTAGGCTAAAGCCTTAATGATTTGAACAGAATCAGAATACCCTATTCCTCTCCTGCAGGCAGACATTCTGTTACCTGCTTACATTTATTCATCAGGAATTTTGCTGAAGTTTCGGAAAGCTCTTTAGCAAACAATCCTTTTGATATCAGCAACTGAACATAATTCACCTGTCCTTCCTTTACTTCCATTTGAAGGGGACCATGCTGCTTGCTCCCCAGTCCAATACCGCCGGCTTCAACAGTTATTTTATGTGTCCCTACACTAAGCTGATGAGAAGAAAATCGCCTGTTTCCAATCCTGCAGATCAATTTATCGTCAACATAAACTTTGAATTTCAGAGCCGCACCGTTAGAGTTATTACCTCTTATTATGATTAACTCAGCAGTTTTATCCTGAGCCATGGATATCCCGCTATAAATCAGCATTGCTAAGAGGTAAATTATTCTTCTTAATATGTTTCTTTTCATTTTGCTTAATTTAAAATGTGATTATATGTGGTTAATATTAACTGTCATTAATTGGCCTAATTCAAAGTGTGATTCAAGCACGAGCCTATCTTATATTTCTTTTAAAATTCCCGGCTTTCTTCAGGTAGTTCTGCTATTCATCCTGCCACCACTAAGACATAATTATTTCTTTTGATAATTGCTGAAACTGTCCTGAATGACTGATTCTATTGTTTGCCCTAAAATCCGGAAGGTCATTGCCGTTTTCTGATCGTCAACCAGGTATTTTTTATACTCCTTCGAATGATGAAGATTAACTTCTGTATTTAAACTAGTTACATTCAGAATTTTGATCTTCAGGGGTTTCTCGCTTTTAGTTTCATATTTCTCCAATAGTTTTGTACGCAAATTGATATGCAAATAACTTATACAATCTTTCATGAAGGCTCCCTCTTTGTCTAATAAAGCTTCATTATATTTAAAGCTGACCACAAGATGATCCTGATCTTCCTTAACGATTTTATAGCTACCCTCATCAGGAATCCGATCAGGCGGATGGTTTTCATGAGCTTTATTAAAAGTTTTCAGATCTGTTTTGGATGGAGGAGCGCCATCCACAGAAATTAACTCCCAGCGCTGTCCTTCCGGCCGTGACGGATCATATTTTGAAATCGAAACCTTATCGGTACCATTGGTCGAGTTTACCTGCTTCGAATCAAAAGCAAAAGAACTTACAGTTTCATTGATCTTTAAACTCAGAATTCCGGGATCTATGCTATGCTTTGAAAACGCCTTCAAAACTTCAGATTTTTGTGCCTGCACAAGGCTAATGATTGCAGAAAAAAATAAGGTGAGGTAGATTCTTTTCATATCTATCAAGACTTTCTTAGTGTACAATTTACACATTAAAATTATTGGAAATAAAATTACTTCATAATTAATTTTATTTCCTTTATTGAATCTATATTAAAGTCCGGTTTTCAAAATTGAAATCCCACAGAAAAACTCAGCACTCTGGAATAGATATCAGAAACTACAGCATTTGCATTATTCGGAGTTATATTTTTGACTCCGATACCATGCCCGATTCCAAGATTCAAACCCGAGTCCATTTGAATTCCGGCCATTAAATTAAATCCGAAATCACTTCCTTTAAGATTATCTGAAACTGCATTTCCAAAATTGACATCACTCTCTGCTGTTTGTCCGTTTGTAGTTAATTTATTTTTACCGCTGATGGCAAAACCTAAATAGGGCCCTCCTCCAACAAAAATATGTGCCTTGGGTGCAGCAGGCAATTTTAGCAAGAGGTTAACCGGAATTTCCATCCACATGGTATTCTGTTTTTGTTCATTCGTTGCTATACTATTCTTGCCCCCTTTACCCTGTAAAGACAAGCCCGGTTGCAAATAGAAAGAAGAGCCAAGCGGTGCATTCAGGTAACCTGTTAACTGAAAGTTTGTAATATTTTTTGTTTCTGTTCCGGCGGCTTCATTGCTAAGGTGATATTTTGCAAGGTTAATACCTGCTTTAAGTCCGTAATCAATTCCTTTTTCTGTTCTCGATTGAGCGAATGCACTGCCACAAATGAATGATGCAATGAATATTAGTAAGATTTTTTTCATCATTATTATTTATAAAAGGTTAGTATTTTAATGTTTTAGTAAAGATAAAATTTTCAATTCTCATTCAAAACCATACTCAAAATTGTAGCGTAGGTTATTCTAAGTGATATTTACGTATTTGATATTTATAAAGTTCTGATTATATTTATTTATAAACATTCCTTTATTTATTAGCCTTTATGAAAAAAGTTTTTCTTGCATTTAGCCTGTTGATTTTTATAATAAATACCCTTCACTCTCAAACAAATTCTCCTAAATCGGATGTGATATTGACAATTAAGGGTGAAGAAATGATAGGGAATATCCAGGAAATCAATGACTCTGAGATAAAATTTAATTACAAAGGCGAAAAACTGCTCTATACCTTAAAGAAGAGTGACATTCAAAAAATAACTTTCGGCAGCGGCAGGATAGAAGTCATTAATTTACCCAAAGTTGCTGTTACTGAAAATAATTCAGGTAGCACAGCAGCCTCTGAAGCACACAACAAAATTGCAATACTACCTTTCGGACTTGTGATTGACAACAGGGGCGGATCGGAGGAAATGATATATAAAATTCAGAGCGACTGTTACGATGTAATGTCAAAAAAGTCAGTTTCCATGCAATACCAGGATCCACGGACAACGAATGCGATTTTATTGCAAAAAGAAATTACAAGAGAAAATTTCAGAGCATACAGCATGGAGGAGCTATGCCACATTCTTGGAGTGGAATTCATCATTCAGGGAGATGTTACAATTAACAAAGGTGCTCAAATAGCCTCTACAAGTAGTAATACAACTATAAAAGGAAAACCGGTTGATCCGAAAAAAGGAGTTTGGGCTGCGCCAGGTCAGAATGCCGTTTTTAGGCCAACTGGTAACGCCAAAGTATCCACTACGCAAACTTCCACTCTGACTCAAAAGTATCAAACGAGTGTTACAATGACTATTTTTGACGAACATGGTTCTAAAATATTCAGCAGGGAGCATCAGTCATTCTGGCCGGATCAAAATGCTTACAAAAGTACCCTGGAGTTTCTTGCAAAAAAGACACCAGTTTATGCTCGTTAAGTGTCATTCTTTGATAATTTGTCTCAATGCTGAAACCTAAACTTTAATGGGGTTTTTTGGCATCCATATTTAGGGTTCTATCTATTATTCACTAATCCGGGATAAACAGCATATATCATTTTTACCCGGAAAGATAATCCTGTATACTTTCATCACTTTGGAGCTAAAATGATTTCCATGTATACTTAGAGTATTAAAAGATAGCGAAATTGCTTACAAACAAACTTCCTCATAGATACTTATTATCAATCAGCCAGTTCTGCAAATCATCCATCCAGCGGTCTGAAGTAGATTTATTGTTCATTCCAAATCCATGATTCCCACCAGGGTAAATTATTAAAGAGCTGTAAATCTTTAGTTTTAATAAGGCTTGATAATAAACAATACTGTTTGCTACTGGAACCGGACTATCATTACTTGCATGAACAAGAAATGCATGAGGTGTTTGAGTACTTACCTGCAATTCATTCGAAAATTTCCGCTTTAACTCCTCCGAAGGATCTTTACCAATCAGGTTGTCCCGGCTTCCTTTATTTGCAAGGCTGTCAGTAAAGCTGATAACCGGATAAATTAACAATGAGAAATCAGGCCGCAAAGAAGTATTCAGAGGGTTTGCAATGAGCGATGGACTGAAATTGTTTGATAAGCTGGAAGCAAGGTGACCACCGGCAGAAAATCCCATGATTCCTATTTTGGAAGGGTCAATATTCCATTCAATTGCCTTTTCTCGTACCATTTGAATAGCACGTTGGGCATCCTGCAATGGTCCTATGGATTTATCGACCATAATCTGATCATCTGGCAAACGATACTTCAGCACGAAGGCAGAAATACCCAGTTTACTAAGTGCTTCAGCAACGTCAGTTCCTTCACTGCTTGAAGCTAAAGCTCCGTATCCACCACCGGGGCAAATAATTACAGCGCTATGCTTGTTTGAAATTTTAACTGGTTTATACCAAATCAAAGTCGGCTTTGAAACAAAACGGGTGATCATTAAACCATCCTTATTTCGTGCTGAAACTTCTTTATCTGTTGATGGCTTACTGTTCGGAATGAGGCCATCATATAATGTGATGATCTCCTGACCCTTTAAAGAATCAGAAAAAAAAAATAATACCTGAAAAAAAAATAAAATAAAAAACTCTATGCATAAGATTTTTTGCTTTAGGGATATGTTCTTGAAGTTTCATTCTTAAAGTTTGAAATCCACCGTTAATTTACTAACAAAAAAATTAATTAAAATTGATTTTCAATCAATCCAACCATTTCATTTCCTGCACTTTTCTTGTTCATAAAATACCGCGCTTGTACTATTTCGCAATTCTACTAACAGAATTATAAACTAGCTTCGATTGAAACCGTAAAATATATTGTAGCATAATAAAAATTACAATATTGAATGATTTTTAACAAGCGGACTTAGTGTCATGATTCTCAAGTGTAAGGCGAGCATGAGACTGAAGAATATACAATATAGATTAGGCAGAGTCCAGCGCTAACTTAAGGGTAAGTGTTGGCACTTGCCATTAACCAAAGACGGTGAAGAAAATATTTAGAATTTTAAGCCATATATTCGGGTACAGAGAAAATAATGGAGGTTCCTTTCCCTATTTTACCCTCAGCACGAATGGTACCACCATGCTGGGTAACAAAATCTTTTACTAAGATTAAACCGAGTCCCGATCCTGTCTCATTATTTGTGCCGGTACGTGAAATAATATCTGATTTTGTAAACAGATTTTTCAGCATAAGTGCTTCCATGCCAATTCCGGAATCTTTAATGCAAATCTCCACCATTTTGTTAATACGCTGTGCAGTTACACTGACCAGTCCTCCAAGTGGAGTGTATTTAATAGCATTTGTAACCAGGTTTTGAAGAATTGACCGAAGCATCAATTTATCTGCATAGACAAGCACATTTAAAGAAACGTTATTTTCAAGTCCAATATTTTTATGCCTGGCATTAGCTCTTAATAATTCCAAACTCTGATTCACTCCTTCAAGTAAATCAAGTTTTTCAGAATTAATACTTGATTTCTCAGCCTGTACCCGGGCCCACTCGACCACTTCATTCAATTGATTAAGAATTTTTTGTGAGGTGCGATAGATGATCTTTGCCATTGGAAGAGCCCTGGTAAAAATAGATTTTTCAATGTCCCGGCTTAACTTATCTGAGGACATCATCATTGCTGCAATAGGGTTTCGAAGATCATGGGAAATAACCGACAGAAATTTATCCTTCGATAAATTCAGGTCTTTAAGTTCATGGTTCAGGTTTACCAGTTCACGGGTTCTGTCAAAAACCCTCGTCTCAAGATCCTGATTTAATTGAAAAAGGTCTTCATTGATCCCGATCAGCTTTTCTTCCTGCAGCTTTAGAAGCTGAGCTTTTTCAAACAGTTTTTCATTTGCCCTCCTTAATTCATCTTTCTGAGCCTCCAAAGCCTTAGTTAATACAATTAAATCTTTCGTCTGTTTTTCTTTTTCTATATTTTGAATGACAAGTTCTTTGTTGGCCAGAATTAATTGTGCTGTCTGCACCTTTAATTTTACATCAATTGCTGTCTTTTCTTTCCTTACTTCCGCGTCTTTTAGTGCCCGGTTAATTTTTGTGAATAAAGTAAACAGTTTATCCTTCGGCGTATAATCGGTAACACCATTCTTAATAAGCTCGACGGCATTTTCTTCTCCAATAACCCCCGAAACAATAATAAAAGGAATGAGAGGGGATATATTTTGTTTTATATGAAAAGCGGTAACCGCATCAAATGCCGGAAGTGAATAATCTGATAATATGATATCAGGATTAAAATTTTGAAGTGCATACTCAAATTCTTTACGGGCCTGAACAATTTCCGAAGTGAAAATCAATCCTGATTTTTTTAATTCGCGCTGAAGTAAATCGGCATCACTCTGATTGTCTTCAAGAATAAGTATTTTGAGTTTTGCTATCACTACCTTATTTTAATGAGCGGGTTCGTTTAATATCATCCAATACATTCCAATGTCCTTAATTGCCTCAAAAAATTTGTTGCTGTCGACAGGTTTTACGATATAACCATTTGCTCCAAGGGCGTAGCATTTTTGCACATCGGGGTCTTCTTTAGATGAGGTAAGTATAACTACCGGAATGGATTTAAGATTCGGATCGGATTTTACTTTTTCCAACACCTCCATTCCTGTAACTTTCGGCATCTTCAGGTCGAGTAACATCAGTTTGGGCTTCCCTGTAATTTTCCTTGAGGCATAAATACCTCTGCAATAAATAAAATCAAGAGCTTCTGCTCCATCTTTTACATGTTGAAGCCTGTTTGTAAAACCACTTTTTGTAAGGGCCCGAATGGTGAGTGCAGCATCATCTAAACTATCTTCAGCAAATAAAATTTCAACGTCATCGTAATTCATATTTTTTTTGATCTTTATGATTGGTAAACCTTTATAAAAGTCTCCAACAGGTAGAATTATCTGCCTTTTGGCAGACTAAAATAAAAGCAGGTTCCTTCGTTAAGTACTGATTCTGCCCAAACTGTTCCATTATGCCGGTTCACTATCTTTTGTACAATGGCCAGACCAATACCTGTCCCTTGAAATTCTTCCTGTGAATGTAGCCTCTGAAAAACTCCAAAAAGTTTATCATAGTATTGCATGTCAAAACCCGCGCCATTATCTTTTACAAAATAAATCACTAGGTCTTCCTTTTGAAGAGATCCGATCTCAATAGTGGGTTTAGGTTTATATTTTGAGTATTTAACGGCATTAGAGATCAAATTAATCCAAACTTGTTTTATCAGCGACTGATCTCCTTCTGAAGGCAAAATAAGATTTGTCCTGAATTCAGGAATGTTTTCATCATTTTCAAACAACAGTTCTTCAATTACTGTATTAACGAGATCGGTCATATTAATCTCTGTAACCGATACCTGTTTTCTTCCCAATTTTGAAAATTCAAGTAAATCATCGATCAACTGACCCATTTTTTTTGAATTATTCTTTATGGAGGCGAGGGCTCTTGATCCTTCCAGATCAAATTTATCGCCATAATCTTCTTCCAAAATTTTTGCATAGCCATTGATGGCTCTGATTGGGGCTCGTAAATCGTGCGACACTGAATAAGAAAATGAGCCAAGTTCCTTGTTTGCAGACTCAAGCTGTATCGTGCGTTCAATTACTTTTTGTTCGAGATCATCATTCAGTTTACGAATATCATCTTCTGCATGTTTAAGTTCCCTGATTGCATTGACTAACTCGGCAGCACGCTTTTCTTTCTCCTCGTTTTGAAAAGCAAGCTCTTTGTTCGCAACAACCAGTTCCGCAGCCCGTTTTTCTTTCTCCTCGTTTTGAAAAGCTAGTTCTTTGTTTGCAATAACCAGTTCTGCGGCACGCTTTTCTTTCTCCTGATTTTGAAAGGCAAGCTCCTTGTTAGCAATGACTAATTCTGCTGCACGCTTTTCTTTCACCTCATTTTGAAAGGCAAGCTCTTTGTTTGCTATTACCAACTCTGCTGCTCGTTTTTCCTTCTCTTCGATTTGAAATGCCAGTTCAATGTTTGCAATGCTTAACTCGGCTGCACGTTTTTCCTTCTCTTCATTTTGAAAAACAAGTTCTTTATTGGCAATGCCAATCTCATCAAATCTTTTGCTTGTTGACATATTCTATTTAACTATTGTGCTTTAATAGCAGTGCTGCTTACTGGTAGAGAGGGAATTTTTAGGTGGGCAGTAGTGAAAGGTAATGTTTTTTTTTTGCGCCCAGTGTTTTATTCTGATAATCGATAATTATAAAGCAATTGCATAGCAAAGTTTTAATTTCCAATAGACGGGCAAAGACAATTGAATTGTCAAATTATTGGCATTCTTAATTATGTCCTTGTACCTGACAATTTGATATTTAATACACAATTATAATATTCATGAAAATTGACCTCAAACCTTAATTTGATTGAATTTTGAGTAAGCTTAAAGAAATGTTCGAAAAAATACCCCTATATTTATAAAAAGCTGGTATTAGTTTAATTCCTGCACAATGCAATCCTTCACTGAATTTTCAAGGCTTTTTACCCTTGAGTATTGAATTTACCTTTTCACCTCTTTGATTAGAGTTTTTACAATTTACCTGTTATTTAATTTAATTTTTTATGCCCGCAAGTCCTCACCATATTATTGCCATTGGTGCATCGGCAGGTGGCATGGAAGAGATTAACGTCTTTTTCGATCATACGCCATTAGACGGTGTAGCCTACATAATCATCCAGCATTTATCTTCCGATTTCAAAAGCCGTATGGTTGAATTATTAGCCAGACATAGCAAGCTCATCGTTAAAGAGGCCGAAAATGGAATGACAGTTCTTTGTAACGAAGTTTATTTAATTCCGCATGATAAGTTCATGACCATTAGCAATGGCATGTTAATGCTGAGTGAAAAGGAAAATGTAAAAGGGCCTCATTTAACGATTAATACTTTTTTTAATTCGCTTGCGGCTGATTGTGGCAAAAAAGCCATCGGTGTAATTCTTTCGGGATTAGGGAGCGATGGAACAGAGGGCATCAAAGCCATAAAAAAATCCGGGGGTATGATTATTGCCCGAAGCCCTGCAAATACTGAATTTAGCAGCATGCCATCCAGTGCCATTGCAACGGGTTTGGTAGATTTTGTCCTGGAGCCTGCCCTTATGCCTTCTGCAATAGAAGATTATGTAAAAAACACGGTTGACTTATTAACGGATAACCATGAGGATGATAAAAATTTAAAAGCAATAATCAAGCTGATCAAAGAAACTTCGCCTCTTGATTTTTCTGATTATAAACAAAGTACTATCCTTAGAAGAACCAAAAGAAGAGCAACATATGGCAATTTTACTTCCTTAGGCAATTACCTCGATTTTTTGAGAGTGACGCCTGAAGAAGTTGAATCCCTTACAAAAGAATTCCTGATCAGCGTGACTTCATTTTTCAGGGATAAGGGAGCTTTTGAATATATTCAGAAAGAAGTACTTCCGGATATCTTAAAAAACCTAAGTCCGGGTGAAGAAATCAAGATTTGGGTTGCCGGCTGTGCCAGTGGGGAAGAAGTTTATTCACTCGCCATTTTGCTGGATGAACTGCTTACCGGTAAATATGAAAATACCGTCGTAAAAATATTTGCAACCGACATTGATCAGGCGGCATTGATTTTCGCCGGGAAAGGCATATACAATGCCGGCATTTCTAAGGATGTTTCAGCAGAACGGCTAAAGAAGTACTTTACCAAGGAAGGTGATAAATTCAGGGTCAGCCCGGTAATCCGGAAGATGGTCATTTTTGCGCAACATGATCTGGTTAAAAACCCGCCCTACTGCAATATGCATTTTATCAGTTGCCGCAACCTGCTGATCTATATGACACCGATTCTGCAAAAGAAAATATTTACGATGCTGCTTTTCGGACTTAAATTGAATGGGTATTTGTTTTTAGGGTCAAGTGAAAATCCACTCCCAATATTGAAGGACCTTGAAGTGGTGCATAAAAAATGGAAGATCTTTAGAAATCTTAAAGTAAAACGGGGTATTAACTTTGATGCCTTTACGCTTCCTGATTTGGCAGATATCAAACATGCCCCCTCTCGTTTTGTAGCTCAAGATATTGACAAAAGCACAAATTCTGCCTTGTGTGAAGCTATGCATGGCAATTTAGCAAATGACTTGGATTACCTTACAGTTTGTGTGAATGAAAACAACCAGGTAATAAGCTCTTATGGAGATACATCAATTTATTTGCTCCAAAAACATTTTACTACTGACCTCACTGAACTTTTACCGAAACCTCTGGCCATTACCTATAAAACATTACGAACTAACGCATTAACTGAGGGGAAAAGGGTAAAAATCAGGGGTGTAAGAATTAAAGCGGGAAAAGAGATAATTAAAGTAAATATGTCCGTTAGTCCCCTGGAACTTAAAAACGTACAGAAATTATTACTTGTGATTTTTACCAGAGATCGTTCAGCTTCCGCTAAAAAGGATACTGATGTATACGATGAAAGCATCTACCTCGATCAGTATACCAAGAGTCTGGAGGATGAGCTAA
>CAYJAM010000047.1:0-2129 GCA_964367725.1 uncultured Sphingobacterium sp.
ATGGCATTGAACGCTCTATTCTGATTGTTCGCTCAATTACTCCCTGACAATCCTTTTCTGTCCTAATCTTAATTCGATTCTCCCCTTCTTCCAAAGGCAATTCTATGTATTCATTAGTGGTTGTTGAAATTTTACCATTAATTTCCAATATATATCGGTCACTTCCTCTCAGGTTCATGCTCATTATACGTTCATTATTTTTAACTGTCATGAATGCAGATAGGTCCTGAGGTTCTGTTATAACAACATTATAACATTGTTGGTAGCCATCCCATCCAACAACAGTAATACAAACCCTATAACTTCCAGCCTGTAGGTCATTCAAGGTAAGTTCCTTATTAAACTGCAATTCTCTGGTAACATTCCCCCCAATAATTGTTACTCTATAATTTAGCTCTTTCTCTGCCTTAATCATCACTGTGCCATTATTACTTGAACGGCAACTTTCGGAGGTTGTTTGAATTTTAAAATTGTTTAGAGCAAGTGAGTAGCGGTAACTAAAGCCATCTATACTTCCTGAACCCGATGGAGTAGCTACCATTATTGCTCCACTTGCACCATCTGCAACTACCGCAGTTATCGTTGTTGATGAAATTACTTTAAATGATTTTGCAGGTTTGCCACCAAAGTTTACTGCACTGGCATTTGCAAACTCTAAGCCCGTTATAGTCACCACTGTCCCATCTGTGGCTATCTCTGGACTGAAAGAGCTTATCTTTGGAGGATTTATTGCCAGTATCTTAACAGTAAAACTTTTACTATTAAGAATATTACCTTTCCTGAAATGAGCAGTCAATGTTACAGTAGTGATGCCAATTGCCGGACGAACAACAGTTTTCCCATCTGAGGAAAGTACCTGAGGATTTCCAGATGTCCAGCTAATCTGTGATCCATTGCTACCTGTCAATGGAAGCGGAGTTGTAAGGGAATTAATAACATGTTCAAGATCAATATTATTACCTTTTATTGCCGATTCTGTAAGTGATGCCATGTCCATGGCAACTAATGCGACATCCGGATCAATTGATCGGGTAAACGTAATGAACTTGGAGAATCCTTTAGTCCAGATAATCAGATCCGGACCAACATCTATTTTATAGGCACCGCCGGCTGAGAGGGCATCACCTTCAGATTGGCTGTCAGTGGTCCCTACAGTGGTAATCTCTGTAAATATGCCCAGCCTTACAAAACCGGCACGCTTGCCTGCCTGGCCTGGAAGTACTAAGCGCACAGCCTTATTAAACAGGAGTGCTACATCCGGGCTGCCTACCTCTATCCCTAGTCCGTAGGTGGTAATTTCGCCTGGATTATTTGGCAGCTCATAATTTGTCGGTTGAGGAACATTTAAAACCCCATTCCAATTAGGGCTTGAACTGGTCACTGTTGTACCCTGAGGAATAGTTAACTGTGCTAACGTGCTATTTAAAGTGGTTTGTGGAAGTATGCCTGTTCCCGAATTTATTAAGGATGAATAGTTAATCGAAGCATTGCCGACTCCATCCGGAACTGTCACTGTAACAGGTATTGATGAATTCACAACCATTACTTGAGGGGTGGTGATATTAACAGTCACAGCACCCTTACTATCAGGGTATGTCTGATTAACTGCAGCTCTGACAACATTTACCGAATAGGTCTTTTTCGTTGTTCCATTTTCGGCTGTTATGACAAACGTCATTAAATTCATACCGGTTGCAAGATTCAATTCATTTGATACAATTCCCGAAGCCAGACTTAAACCATTCAGTGTTAAGCGGGATGAAGTATCACTAAGAGCTGCACTCATCCTTATTGCAGTGGTAGTATTGTTTAGTTCAACAAAGTAATTCCCTGTTTCTGCTGCAAAAACAGGGCTTAATGTTCCTGTACTTAATGTAATGGAAGACAATGTCGCGACTGATGAGGGTGCTGCACGAACTATATTAATGGTATATATTTTCTTTATTGTGGTATCCTGCGCAGTAACCAGAACTGAAATAACATTCGCACCCGTCAATAAAGGAATGTCAGATGAAGCCGAACTTTTCAATAATATTGTGCCGTTAACCCTGACTGTTGCGAGAGTGTCAGTCAGAACAGGAGTAACTTTGATGGAACTTATCTCTTTTGCCACATTGACACTGTAACTT
>CAYJAM010000047.1:2229-11255 GCA_964367725.1 uncultured Sphingobacterium sp.
GTTTTATCAGATGAAAATACCGGATCAAGAACTCCTTTACTTAATGACAAAGAGGTTAATGTTGATATAGTTGAGGGTGCAGCCCTGACCATATTGATTGTATAAGTTTTCTTAATTGAGGTATCCTGTGCAGTAACCAGAACAGAAATAACATTCGCACCCGTCAATAAAGGAATGTCGGAAGATGAAGAACCTTTCAAAACCGAAATGCCATTTACCTTAACAGTTGCCAGCGTATCAGTCAGAACAGGAGTAACCTTGACGGAACTTATCTCTTTTGCCACATTGACACTGTAACTTGTTTTATCAGATGAAAATACCGGATCAAGAACTCCTTTACTTAATGACAAAGAGGCTAATGTTGCTATAGTTGAAGGTGCGGTACGATTTACCCTGATCGAATAGGTCTTCTTAATTGAAGTATCCTGTGCAGAAACTTGCACTGAAATTAAATTTTCTCCAGCAATCAGGGGAATTTTTGGAGAAGCTGAGCCATTCAATACCATTATACCATTCACCCGCACTGTTGCAATCATATCTTTCAAACCAGGGATTACCTGAATAGAGTCTATTTCTTTCGTAACAGTTGACCTATAACTTGTGACATCCGCCGAAAATATTGGATCCAGATTCCCGGTATTCAATGACAATGAACTTAATGTTGCATTTGATGGAATATATTTTTGAATCCATACTCCGCCTTTACCCAAATCATCAGCAGGAGTACCTAATACTGCATATTCGCCATTTAAAGAAATGTCAATTGACGACCCCAATTTTGAATTACCTGAAGTACCATTTATTTTCCCCTTTACGCCAGTTTGCTGCCATGACGAACCGTTACGCTTAAAAATCCAGAAGGCACCTTTATTCGCATCATCAGCACTACCACCCACAAATGCAATATTTCCATCTGCACTGATCGCTACACTTTCGCCCTGCCGCGCATTACCTGTTGCACCCGTTCCAATTAACTTTGCCTGTTTAATCCAAAGTCCACCAACTTCCGTGAAAATCCAGCTTGCTCCAGTGCTTTGATAGGCAGCAGAACCTATTATTGCCGTTTTTCCATCCGCACTCAGATCCATTGACGAGCCAAAGTTCATCGCACCGGCCTCGCCACTTGTAAATTTAGCTTCTTGCTTCCAAAAACCATTATTACGACTGAACACCCATACCATTCCATTATTCGCATTATTAGTATGACCTGTAAACAGAGCTCTGTTTCCATCAGCACTCAATTTAACTTTACTACCCTTAGAAGCTGGCCTTGTTTGATCTAAACCGGTAAATGATTGCTGCTCAGTCCATACTCCCGCATTTCGGGTAAAAACCCATATCCAGCCATCACCAGAACTATATTTTTCGGCCCCAATGAGCAATGTATTCCCATCAGCACTTAATGATACCGAACTTCCGAAATTTACTAATCCGCTTCCAGAAGTGGCGATCAGCTTGAGTCCTTGTTGTATCCAGTCATCACCACTTCGCTCATAAATCCAAACTGCTCCAAAACCATTATTATCCCCTGGAGCCCCGGTAGCTATTGTATTTCCGTTAGCACTTAATGTGATTGAAATTCCTTCAGAATTATCACCAACTCCACCGCTTCCTTTACGCTTGCTTCCCTTTCTAATCCAGGTATCTGTATCTTGTGCCCTCGTATAAATCCAAAACCCTCCCGAACTTGTGCTGGTTCCTGTGACCATGGTTGAGCCATCTGAACTGAGGGCAGATGAGGATCCCATTGACATTGCCTGTTCATCATACAACTTAGCTCCTATGAGAGTTGATGGTATTCCGGTTCCAATAACAGAGAATTGATTCGGTAGTGAAGAAGATTTACCATTGCTACTAGAAAATTTAACTTCTCCGCTAACTGTACCGGGCATAAGCATAGCTTTAATCTCATTTGTACTTGCAGAGACAATCACCGCTTCCTTAGCTCCAATTTTCAAGCTCAATGGGTTCTCAAAATTGCGTCCCTTGATCTCAACTATTGTACCCGGAGGACCCCTTAAAGGAGTAAAGCTCTCAATAATCGGTACTGGCACACGTAAAATCTTAAAAGTATAGGTATTTGTTTTTAAAGCATGTGTAACCGTTATTTCTACCTGACTGGTGTCGGATGAAATACTGACTGATTTTGATCCAGTACCTGTACCCAGCAATTCTGCATTAATATTTAATATAGCGCTTGTTAAAGCCGCTTCAGCATTAAAGATGACAGAACTTGTTTGAGGTGCTACTTTGATTTCATATTCTTTTACTGAAGGATTAAATTCAGGAAAAATAGCCCCGGTGTTTACGGTCAGTTGTTTTAAGTTTAATGCCGATAATGTTTCATTCTGAAGAACACTAAGAGCATTAGCTGATAAATTAGAAAATACAATTTCGGGCTTGCCATCAAGATTGATATCTTCCAACACCAGATCGTATGCCACAACTCCGAGAGAAATTGTTTCAGAACTGTAGGTAAAGTTCGCCGGGCTCGAATAGTTTTTTAAGACAGTAATTGTGCTGTCTCCATAATTCGCAATTACAAAATCAGGCTTACCATCTCCATTAAGATCTGAGCTTTTAATACTCAACGAATTTTTTCCAATACCGGTCAGGTAGGCGGGACCAAAACTTATATTACCACCTGATGAAATATTTCGAAAAGAGGAGATTCCCTGCGCTTGATTAATTACATTGATATCGAGTTTCCCGTCGGCATCTATGTCTTCCATTACTATTCCCGAAGGAAAAGCTGCAGTTTTGATACCAGTAATGGTAAAGGCCAAATTACCTTTTTCAGACTCATTTCTGTAAATGTAAATTGAATCTCTTATTGGTGAAGTTACTATCAGATCAGTCTTTCCATTGGCATTAAGATCACCTGCGGCAAGTCCGTAAGAACTGCCAATACCCTCAAAAAATGGAAAAGATAAGGGTAACGAAAAATCCATTGTTGTCAGGGATCTGTTTAGAAGCACAGTCAAAACCTGGGTATTCGATATTCGACCAGTAATTATAATATCCGGACGGCCATCATGGTCAATATCCCGGGAAAGCATTCCGCTGCCCCGACTGCTTTCAGTACCAGTAATATATTTCTTTGGTAAACCAAAACTTATTGATCCTGTTGAACTGGTATTTTCAAAAATATATACATATTGCCATGTGCTGGAAATAATTAAATCAGGTTTCCCATCACCATTCAGGTCCTCAGCTGCTATTCCACCGAAAGGATCATATGTACCATTGATACTAGTTTTCTGAAATTTAGATTTACCATTCGAGGATTTATTTTGGAAAATTGCAGGAATATTCCCCTCAAATGTTGCAATATCAATAAGTCCGTCCCCATCAAAATCGGCTGAAACAAGTTTATATGGAAGATTTCCGACTGGAAAATCTGGCACCTTTTTAAATAACACACTACTCAGAGTATCGAAGACAACATGAAAGGTTTCAGAACTGCCTGCTGAAAGGCTATTTTGAAGATTTGTTATACTAATATTCGATGCAACAATCCCGGATGGCACAGTGACACGTACTGAATTGATGCTGGATGACAAGACAGTAGCCTTGACTGATCCAAAATCAACCAGATTATTTCCCGGTACAGCATCAAATCCAGAGCCTGATATCACAACTTCAGTACCAACCGGTCCTTTAAGCGGTGCAACAGATGTAATTTGAGGAGAGTTTACTACAGGCGCAATAAGCTTATTTTCAAGAACTTGAATAGAATTTGCAAGCGGGTCTGAAAGCAGAATATCCGGGCGACTATCACCATTCAGATCGGCTACTGCAATTGCAACAGGATTATTTTGAGCATTGAAATCTGCTTTGGGGGCAAAACCAATGTTTGCAAGCGAAGTTGTGCTTCGCAAAAATGAAAGGACTCCCCCTCCAATTCCAATTAAATCGTTCTTACCATCACCATCCAGATCTGCCACGGCAGCTGAACTTAATCCTGAAGTAAATGGGAAATCAATCTTATCTTCAAAGGATACCCCGGAACTGGAACCACCTCTTTTATTCCGGTAGATTGAAACGGAAGAACTGCCTGAATTAACCACTATCATTTCAGAATTACCATCGGAATCAATATCAGAATACTCAACATGAGAAGGTTGTGCACCAGCGGGTAAAACCTTTGAAATACTATAAACTGAAAAATCTCTCTGTAATGAAGTTACTGTATTATTATTCTGATTAGCTGTGGTGATATATAGAGCTCCGCTTAACCTATCCATATCGCCAAGTGCAACACTAACCGGATTCAAGCCAGTGGCAAAATCTAATCTGGTTGATAAACTGAAGGCTGAGCCTAGGGTACTTGCATTATGTAATACCGAGATCTTGTTCCCGGTAGAGTTTGTTGCAACAATATCAGGTCTGCCGTCTACATTCAATTCCCCAATGTCAACAGAAGTAGGAGATCCAGCTGCTACAATTAAAGGCGCAGTCAGGCTAAGGTTCCCACTTGTAGATTGGTTGATAAATACATATATCGTATTATCCGCTGAGTTAGCAAGAACAAGATCAAGCTTTCCATCCATATTCAAATCACCTACAGCTACGTCTTTAGGACTTGATCCGGTATTAAAAATACTTGCTGCGGCGAATGAAAAAGCGGTACCATCATAGGCACTTGTATTTCGAAATATACTAAATTGGTTGCTTCCTGTATTTAGGGCTATAATATCAGGTTTTCCATCATTGTCCATATCCGCTATCGCAGTTTTACTAACTCCTGCAGAAGTAAGATTCGATTTATGGGTCAATGAAAGTTCACCAACATTCGGAAAAGTGACCATGAAAGCCTGCGCAGTCATCAGACTTGATAGACCAAAACTCGACTGACGAGTTACAGTTATTGGACTATTCGTTGCTCCGCGTGGCACACGTACAGTTAGAGTTCCCTCCTTTGACGAAAGTATCTCGGCCTTTACAGTTCCAAAAAAAACAGTGTATTCAGTAGCATTATAACCTGTACTTATAGTAACAATCGATCCAACAGGGCCAGCCTTTGGCGTAAAGACTGGAATCGTATATTGTTGAGCAAATGCAAATTTGAAACAAAACAAACAAGAAATCAGATGTACTATTAAAAATTTCTTCATTTGCGCTTCAGTTCACTGTGACTTCATTCATTTTATAAACTGGCCATGATCTTCATTAGCCAGAATATTGTAAAAAAAAATAGATATTGATTAATAGTGAAAGTCTTAAAGATAAAAATTCAAAGTTAAATTCAAAGTTAAGTCTCTGACAATATGATTGAAGAATATTCGGGTTTAGAATAAAAAAAAATAACAGAAATTCAGTTATGTTGACTTCAATTAGTGTATCATAATATTGAAGCACCTTACCGATAAGTTATAAACAGGTCAATGTTCATTTCTTATTTTGATATGCCAATTAAAGCTATCAGTTTATGAACTCGTTTCATAGGAGCAGTCTCCTCAAAACCGAAACCAGGGATAGGGTTCATTCACAAAATCCAATGCTCTGGGTAAACCATCACCCGGAATGAGTTTTAATACCGGCTCAATGCTTGGATTGGATTGATATTTTTTGCCATCAAATTTCACAAGATGGTTTTGATCCTTACTTTGAATGATCAGGTCTTTATAACCCTTAGAAGAAGAATCTGAAATGACAATTGGGTAGTCGGCGACTGTAAACCGGGTCAAAACTGTTCCATCATGGTTAAATAAATAAATTGTACAGCCACCTGTACCGCAAAAATAAGGTCCGGTCAGACCGGCAAATATTTCATTGATAGAATCTCCGTTAAGATCATATTCAAAGAAGATGAACTTTCTGCTGAGATCAGGAATAATGTTCCCGGCGAGATCATCTTTAAATAAAGTTTGGAATGAATTACGAATCTTGTTTTCTGTATCAGACCCATAGGTATTGATCCCATAAGCTGATGCCGGAATCGTATCTGTAGTATCGGGATCCTGCAGCAAACTAATAGCTGTGGAATCAACCACAGAACTATCCTGAACCAGGTTAGACCCTGAATCTGATGCAGGTCCGCAGCTATTCAGGAACAATGCCGATGAGAGCAGAATGATAAAAGGTTTTCTCATTTTAATAAAAATTCAATCCTGAGATCAGTTTACTTTTTCGCGGTTTTAGAGGCAGGCATTTTATGAGCGTCTGCTAATATTACTTGTTGCTGTACAGGCATGATAATACCATTCTCCATAAATAGCTTATCAATAGCAAAAATCGTATCGCTGCTTACCAATGAGCCCTGTTTAAAATCTTTAACCCAAAACTGAACTTTAAGCTGCACTGAACTGCCATTTAAAGCCTGAAACAGTACAGCAGGGGCCGGATGCTCATACACTCTGGAGTCTTTAGACAACAATTCGTTTATAATTTCAACCGGTTTATTCAGATCAGTACCCTGGGCTACAGTTAATAAAATTTCTACCTGACGTTTACTCCCGGCCAAAGTCCAGTTGATCAGGTGCGCATCCAGTAAATCCCCATTTGGAATGACCATATCGGGACCATCCCATTTTGATATCACACTGCTTCTGAAACCGATAGATTTCACAACGCCGCCTTGACCGGATATTTCAACGATATCACCTACATTAACCGGTTTCTCAAAAGCAATGATTAATCCACTAACCAGGTTATTCACCAGCGTTTGAAGTCCGAAGCCAATACCAACCCCCAAAGCTCCAACAATGTAAGCGATTTTATCCATCGGAAATCCCGCTGCGGCAAGTGCAAGAAATGTACCCAAGCCCATTATAGAAACCCTGATCAACAACAGCCAACTGCCAACACCAGCTTTACGCTTTTTTACGCCATTGCTACCTGCGAGTTCCTGTTCAGATGCGAAATAGGAAACAATTTTCGATGTCAGCAAGGAAACGAAAATGATTAGAAAAAATATCAGCAGATTATTAATGGTGAAGGTATAATTTCCTATTGTTCGCTCAGCAAGAAATAAGCCTTTCAAAGGTTCGGATATAAGCCTGAACAAGTAAAAACTTCGTCCAATCAGAATAAACCAACCAATTACAAGCAGGAAATAAAACATCGGCGATGCCCTTTCACCTACACGGTCAAAATTGATGTAAAACAACTTTCGTTCCTGTTTCGTGTAAACGCTAGAGGCCAGGAATAAAGTTTCATTGATCAGACGTACGATCCATAAAAACAAAATTCCAATAATAACATTTAAGTATCCGCTGATTAACAGTGTTTTTGAGAAATTATACCTTCCATATACATTGGCCAGAATGGAGAATAATTCCAGAATGACCATGAAAGCAATAAAATATAAAATCAGGCTTTCTTTAAGATCCTTTTTCCTGCCATTTAAAAGCACAAATGAACCAAATATCGCCCCGGTACCAGCCAGAATGATCATAAACCAGCGTTCAATTCTCGAAGCCTGCAATATCAGATTGTTTGCGCAGGCTATGATAAACAGAAGCACAAACACGAGCCAGACCATTTGCCAGTAGCGCTTAATATGGCCATCCAGCACAAAACTGAGACTGACTGCAGATATAATCCAAAAAATACAGTTAAAAATAAATGGCGGATCTACAAAAGCAAACTGTGTTAAACCCAGAATGATCACATTGGCAGAGAGCAGGGGATAGCGCAGAACCAAACCATTGTTAACTGCAGTAAGTTCTGTATCTATTGCCCCGGTAATTCTTCTTAGAGACCTGAGAAAGAGAGCCATTGCAACAACTAAAAATACTACAATACTTATTCTCCCAATATTATTCTGAGCATAAAAGGAGAGATTCAACCTTGCTTTTACAGCAGAAAAATAAAGCACATCAGAGAATGGCCGGTTATAACCAATCGTGTCACCCAGATTAGCGAACTCCCTATTCAAATCTTTTGCAGCAAGTTTTTCCTGAAACTCCTGGATCAGTTCAAGCTTATATTTCAAGCTGTTTACCATTTGGTTTAGCTCGGTCTGAATCTGATTGGAGTTATCGATTGCCAGGGTCAAACTGGTATCAGCCGGACCAATTTCCTTTGCAACAACCACAATCTGCTTCAGATAGCGCGACATCAATACAGAATCTGCAGGGAAATCATATAAGATTGAGTCAGCCGAAAGAGAGTCTATTTGTAATCGGTAATGAACCAGTTTTTTATGGTAAGCATCAACCTGCTTCTTTCTGGCCGTGACCCTGTAAAGCAATTCATCTAAAAGCTTATAAGTTGTAGTAAGATTTCGAAAAGAATGAGCGGTACCTTCATTTACAAAAACACCATCCCCGGCAAAATCAATCCATGTTTTTATACTTGAAAGCTCATTTTTAATGGCCAGAGTATCAATCCCGGCTTTCAGGTAAGCATTTGCCTTTTGGGTTGCGATTCTGATCTTCTCAATCAGTTCCTGTTGTTTGATCGACTCTTTTTCGAGATTGTATTTAACAACGCTCCGCTTAGCCTCCGCGACTCCCAGATCCCTGAACTTTTTGACAAAACCAATAGTATCTTTTGGGGCAATTTGCAGATTGTCAAGCTGTTCATAAGCAAAAAGGCTGAATGCCAGAAAGTTAAAAAGCAGAAAGGGAAAATAAAACTTATGTAAAATTGCAGATGACTTCATAAAAGAGATACTACCTGGAGAATATTATTTTTAAACTCAAATGAGCCATACACAAGCAAACTGAATCTGTTGAACATCTACTCTAATATATAAATATGTTTATTATTTATCCGGCAAAAATTTCCCGAAAATGGTTTTATTGACTTGTATATCAAGTGCTGAAAAAACTGATGTGTAAGAACTTGAAAAAGTCGTTTAAAATGCTGATAATTGTACCCAGAGAACCAATCCTATGGAACTCTCCAAACAAGGGGGATTAGCTCATTTGGCTAGAGCGCTTCGCTGGCAGTGAAGAGGTGATCGGTTCGAATCCGATATTCTCCACCAATAGGGCTTCAGAGAGATCTGGGGCCTTTTTTGTTGAAAGTGGGACTAAAAGTGGGACTAAAACTCGCACTAAGGACCTGCAAAATTC
>CAYJAM010000048.1:0-4356 GCA_964367725.1 uncultured Sphingobacterium sp.
GAGCCGTTCAGGCCTGTACTTTGTATGTTCCGGTAACCAACTGTAATACTGAAGGAAATGGTACAGCGCCTCCGGCAGATTCTGACGGTGATGGTGTTATGGATGCACAAGATGAGTATCCAGGCGATGCAAATAAAGCTTATAACAACTATTATCCATCTTCTTCCCCAAGTTCAGGTGCAACCGTGGCCTTTGAAGACCAATGGCCTATAAAAGGAGATTATGATCTGAATGATGTGGTAATCTCTTACCGTTATAAAATAGTAACCAATGCTCAGAATAGAGTAGTTCAGGTAAATGGTGACTACACCCTTCATGCTACAGGCTCAGGTTATGACACCGGCTTTGCTGTAGAGTTCCCAACACTACGTTCGAGCGTAAGTGGAGTCAGCGGTGGAACATTGGAAGCAGGGCAAACAAAAGCAGTAATTAAAATATTTGAGGATATACGGGTTGAAATGCAAGAGTGGAATACACTTCCAGGAAAACCAATTTCACCTTTAAAGAATTATTCTGTGAGCTTTAATGTTACTAATGGGCCAGCTCTAAATACCTTCGGCTTAGGTTCTTATAATCCTTTCATCTGGAATGCAGGACTTGGGAATGGACGTAATCACGAGATACATCTTCCGGGAAAGACCCCAACAAGCTTAGGTAATACTTCTATTTTTGGAACCGGAGATGATAATTCCAGCGTTGCAGCAGCCAGATATTATGTAACCAGTACTGGCTTACCATGGGCGATTGATATTCCGATTAAGCCCTTTAATTACCCGGTAGAGTATATGAACATTACAGGTGGTTATCTTAAATTTCAGGGCTGGGCAGAATCAGGAGGCACACAGTTTGCAGATTGGTATTCCAATACCCAATCTGGTTACAGAAATTCGGGCAATCTTTTTCTTCCATAAATAAGGAATCAGTTATTGGATTGAAGACTGGGAAGGCCTGAAAGTTTTCAGCTTAAGATTTGGGGAATCCTCAGAGCATGTTGAATGTCGATTTCGTCACCAGATAGCTATTGGGTTAATATCAGTATAGCGAATAGGAATTTATCGTACAAGGAGCCTGACTAAATTCATAAATGCCCGTATTTCCTCTTGTCTTTCCAGGTAGGTCTTGATCTTAAATTCATCAGGATGCTTTCAAATACTTCCTGAAAAATTCTGGGTAAAACTGCCAGGCATAGATAAAGGTATTTTTGATGCTAACATTTAGTTCCTTTTTAAGAATACTCTGGCCGATGAATAGTCCGATAATATGAGCTGCCAATGTAGCGTAAGCTGCACCAAGTACCCCCATTCTGCTGATGAAAATATAATTTAAGCCAATATTTATTGAAGTGACTATCAGAACTACAAAAAAGGTAACTCGTGTTTTACCTATGGAGTCTAAAATATTGCCAAATTGCCTTCCATAAGGAGTGAAAAGACAATAGAGCAAGGTGATATGAAGCAATGGAATAGTGTCTTTATAGCTATTTCCGGCAATTAAGGTGACTACAAAATCAGAAAAAAGGTAAAGGAATAATATTCCAGGAATTAGTAGTGCGATAAGGGTGCCAACCGATTTTTCGTATAAATACTTAATTCCCTCTTTTCCTTCGGTAACAATACGCTTTGCACTTTGTGGAAACACGATCACCGCAACTGCATTAGTAGGTATGTCAAGCAGATTTGTGATTCTGACTGCTACATTGTAGGCACCCGCCTGAACAGGTGATAGGATCGCTCCCAGCATCATCTGGTCAACTGTTACCGAAAGTATAGCACTGACAGATGTACCAAAAGCATATTTCCCGTAATTGAAAAGTTTTTTGATCCAGTCAGCGTAAATTTTGAACGAAATGGATAGATAAGGTCTTACAAGTATATATGAAATCAGTGCGCTTGTTAGATTGGTTCCAATCTGCACATAGACAAGGTTAATCAGGCTGATATTTATGTTGAGGGCATAACAAACAGCTACATAGGAAAAGAAGGCCAATTGCATAGTAAAGGAGCTTATAAAAATGCTTTTGAACTTTAGATTTGCCTGTAGAATGCAGTTAAACTGGCTTAGAATACCTGAAATAATCAAGGTAATGCAATAAGTATTAAACATTTTTACCAGGTCCGGGCTTTTCCAAATTGTTGCGAGAACATTTCCGAATGCTATAATAAGTGAGATACATCCCAGACTTAAAATACCGCTAAGAGTGAATGAGGCAGATGTAATCTTATGATGTTCGCTTTTTTCTTCTGCCGCCAGGAATTTGATCAAGGCATTTTGAAGCAGTCCGCCTCTGACGGTTTCGATTATAGTGCTGGTAACCATGAATAATACCCATACACCATAATCTTTGGGACCTAATATTCTTAATAAGATATAGAAACTGCCTATACTAAAGAAAACACCTGAAAGACTCTGTAATAATGAAAAAAAGCCAGCTCTGATCCAGTAGAGATCTTTATTGAAAATCTTCATTACCGGGACTTGGGTTTTTCATTGGATAAGTGATTATCAATATGGATGAAAAGCTCATCATCACTTTTTGCGTGAAATATTTTTGCACCGGATAGTTTTGGATATAATTTCTGGTAACAATTAAAATGATGTTCAGGGCCTTTTTTTGAAAGGATCAGATTTATTCCCCCGAAATAGCTTGCAAGGGTTGCCGTTCCACCATGGGTGGAAATAAAATGGCTGGCATTTGCATATACCATCAATTGGAGATGATTGAAATTATTTGCACCTGCCTTATTTTCTTTATACAAGGTTTCCATTAAGATTACATCAGGATGTTCTTTTTCAAGCCATTCATATTCATGAAGATCATAGATCACACTATCATCGACAATAATATTTTGTGATCTTGGACGGTTATAGATGATGGTAAACTGGCTTCTTAGTTTTTTTATAATTGAATCAAGAACAGAAATACTCAAAAAACTGACAGGTGCATCATCCCATTCCATATTATAACGGTTGGCTATGATCAGGATTGGTTTATCATAAACATAAACTGAATTCTCGTAAGTCTTCTTTAAAGGAACCTGTTCCCATTTTTGGATATCGTAATCCTGACTATATAATATTCGGGGTATTTCAAAATTATAATTTCCTTCGTTGGAGCGTTCGTCAAAAGACTCCTCATGATTGGGTGAAAAAAAGTAAAGCTCCTTTGAGTATTTTGATGATCGGGTTTTATCCAGTGTTCCGTTTTTAAAATGCCAGTAAGCAAATGGAAGGACAAACTGTAATTCCGGAGCAAATTCCCCATTGAAAGAAATGGTCTTATACTTTTTGCGGATAAAAAAATCTTCCAACAGATGCCTTAACTGAACAATCTGGCAATAATAAGTATCCTTATAAAATTGCATGAACTCTCTGGAAACACCTCTATACCTTATCCTTACATAAAGACTAAGTATTTTATTTAATACTGCCTTAGAAAGATCAATGAAGCTGTTGCTTTCCTTTCTGAGTTTAGCAATGTCGGATTGAATCGCAAAACCATGGTTCGTTCTAAGAAAACGGAGGTCATAATTATACCTGAACTGACGGTAAAAATCTCTGGAGAATTTTATGAATGGGTTTTTACTCAGGGTTAATACCCCCCGGATAGTTGTGCTTGGCTCTTCTGCCGGATTGATCTGCTTAAACAGGCTGAGGTAATCGTTATAAAAAAGTCCTTTACCCCTTTGCTGGATAAATGATATGCACATCCGGTACTCAGAACGGTCAACACTCACATGCTCTGTATAAGGTCCGAATTTTTCAATAAAATTGGATCTTCTTAAATGGGGATGATCGCTATAAAAATAAATCTTTCGATAATTTAAAGACCATGGTTTATAGACCATTTGAGAAAAGCCCTTTTCAAATGGTTTAAGGTGAGGGTATTTGATGTATGAATAAAAACGGATAATATCCAGATCTTTCTTTTTCTCAATGATTTCCAGAGCATCCTTAAACCGCTCCCCAAAAGCGGGTAATGGCACGAAATCTTCCTGCACATAAAGAGTGTATGGCAATGTAACGGCTGCCTGTCCTTTATTTATGTTATTGCCCAGTCCACTATTGACTTCAGTTGTAATCAGTTTAAAATTATATTGCCCTTGCAGTTCTTTAATAGCTTCTATATACTCGGGTAAACTGCCATCGTCCGAAACAACAATTTCCTCAAAAGTATAATTGAGTTCTTTAAAGCTTTTTAGTAGGCGTTCGAGTGAACTGCTGCGGTTATAATGGGTAATTAGTAAACTGACATCTTTAAAAAAGTAGTCTGAGGTCATAGCTTTTGAAGGTCAGGACTTTACTTATGGTTTTTTGTTTTCAGGTAATCTTGAATGCAAATTATAAAAAAAACGTCTA
>CAYJAM010000048.1:4366-7908 GCA_964367725.1 uncultured Sphingobacterium sp.
TCTTTAAAGAAGCGAATAATTAGTGCCCCAGAAATGCTTCCATCAAGCCTCAGGGTCCGGATACCTGTCCATGTTCTTGCTCTTTTTGCTTTTACCTGCTTAATTTTTCCATATTTCATCAGGTCGAGGCAAAGCTGCCCATCCTCTCCTCTACGGTTTATCTTAATAAAACCAACTTTGAGACCAAATTCCTTAATATAACCCATGCTCATTCCATAAGCATTGAAATAGGGTCGGTTAACATGTCTGAATTCGGCTATTATGTCTTTCATTAGTTCAAAAATACTCAGCTTCCAGCGTGGATATCCGGGCTCGCTAATAAAAGAATATCGACCATACACGCACACCACTTCAGGTTGTGACAGAACGCTGATCATTTCATCAATCCAGCAATCAGGATACAGACAGTCGGCATCTCCCATTAGGATATATTTCCCCAATGCATTCTCCTGTCCCAGCTGCCTTGCTGGTCCACAGCCTTGAACATCTTCAAATAGTGATTTTATATGTAATTGATCCAGGGTTTTTTGGGTCTGGTCTGTAGAGTTATTATTCACCACAATAATTTCGAAAGGGATTTTTGTTTGCATCTTTGACAAACTGGCAATGCATTTTAAAATATTCACTTCCTCATTCCAGGCTGCAATAACGATACTAACCAGAGGCGTTTTGCTTTGAATTTTATCAAGATCTACGTTTACAGATTCAAATACTTCAACGGGTATTACGTTAAAGGAAGCATAATTATATTGAAACTGATTTAACCAGGAAGGATTCTTAAAAAAATTCATTATTTCAATTCATTAATCAAGAAATTTGTTTTTACTCTCAAAAATACCGGATGTTTGATAAATAGCTGATTAATATAATTCAGATTCCTAAATACGAAATTGATTGAACATTCATTTATTTTTAGATCAAATTCCTTCAAAAATCTAATGTCATTTCATTGTAAATTTACACTTATTAATGTTATTCTGAGTATAAGTACTTAAAATATTAGCTCAATTTTCTTCTCAAATTTTTAGCATGTAAACTTCCGAATATATATAAATTTCATGCAATCATTACTATTTAAACTAAAAAGGATTATTTTGTTGTTCTGATCATCTTTATTTCAGTGAAAGATATAATTTATGACTCCAGGATTAACAGTTTATGTTTTAGGTAATTACAGACCCGGTCTGGCTGATGGACTTGCTGAGTTCAATTTCCAGAATGTAAAAGCGCTGAAGGAATTTATTGATTTTCATTTTGTTGAGTTTGATGATACTGAGGATACTGATGTTTACCATACTAGTGAAGTTGATCAAATCCGGATTCATCGATTCGGTTCGAAGGGGCTTTCTGCTCTGAAGATTTCACCGGAATTTAAGAAATGGCTGAGTAATTTATCTCTTAAGAATTCGGTTTTCCATCTTAATCATATCTACAATCTCAATAATTATTTAGTTGCCAGGTTGTTAAATCGGTATAAGATGCCTTACCTGATAACCCCACATGATTCTTATGTGTATTGTAAAGAATTCAGAGCGGAGCGACCTTTGGTAAAAAGATTATATAGAGATTTTTTTGTACAGTTCATTGATAAATATGTTCTGGACAATGCATCCTATATTCATGCATTAACCAATCAATGTATTCCTTGTTTACGATTGCTTACTTCAAGTCCTATCATGGTGGTTGGAAATCAGGTGAATGATATGCATATTCCTTTGACTCTGAATACAATCGAAAACCGCGTTTGTTTTATTGGCAGGTCTGATATATACCAAAAAGGTATTGACAGGGTTTTGAAAGGTTTCAGACTGTTTTTGAATTCCCAAAATATTCCTCCCGGGATAAACCTAACGATCGTTGGCCCCGCTGATCCTATTTCAGATCAATTAAGACAGAATCTTTGCAGGGATCTTAATCTTGAGGTAGGCAGGAGTGTGAGCTTTACCGGCAAGGTTGACGAAGCTGAGAGGGACAGGATTTTAAGTGTTTCAAAAGTATATATTCATCTTTCAAGATATGAAGGTTTTGGATTGAGTGTTATTCAGGCATTATCGGCATTTAAGCCTGTAATAGTTTCCAGACAGGTTCCAACTTCTGGTGTTATCGATCATTATAAGGCCGGTATTGTAGTTGATAGTACGGAAGAAATTGCAATCGCAATGGATACTATTTTTGCACTATCAGAGAAGGAATATCTGCAAATGGCCAGAAATGCAAGACGTTGTTATGAAGAGCAATTTCATCCCGCTATAATCAAACCAAAATTACTGGATCTTTATAAAAGGGCAGCTAAACTTTCATTATAAAACTAGTTTTAAGGTCTTTAATAAATGATTTATCTAGCTTTATTTTTTCGAAATATATTATTTAACGTATCTTTATGATATAATATAACGATGAAATTAAGGAACCCCAGCTCGAGGTTTGACCTCTCCATAAAACCTACAGACCGAGTACTCGAAGTTGGAGGAGGGCATAATCCTCATCCAAGGGCAAATGTTGTTGTTGATAAATTTGTAGACTCAAATTATCATCGTAGCGGTGATATAAAAGTGTTAACCCACCAGCAATTTTTAAGTGCTGATGGCGAAGAGCTTCCCTTTGAAGATAAGTCATTTAATTATGTAATATGTGCCCAGGTTCTGGAACATGTTGAAGATCCAATCCGTTTTGTAAATGAGCAGGTACGAGTCGCATCAGGGGGATATATGGAAACTCCTTCGATTATTGGCGAGTTCTTAATTCCAAAGGAATCCCACCGCTGGATTCTGCAGGAGATTGATAATAAGATTGTACTTTATGATAAGGAAGTCATTGGTTTTAAACCGGTTATGGATTTTGGCTATGTGTTTCAGGAGTTTTTGCCAAAGAATTCTTTAGGTTTCAAAATCATGCAGCAAACTCATAGCGACCTGACCCTGATGAAATATGAATGGCAGGGTGATCTTGAAATTCTTGTAAATCCAGATAGTTCTTATTATCGCGATTATTTCACCAAACCCTGGGATGAAGAAGCTTGTAATAGGTTTTTATACAAAAGAACTTTGGGTAAAGAAGGACTGTCGAGTTTTTCAGCATTTCTTGATATATGCCGTTCGGTATTTAAAAGCAAAGTACTTAAAAGATAATACTTAGCGGTATCATCAATTTTTAATCGCATTAAATATAAGTTCCGCAATTTCTTCTCCCCGTCTTTCCCAGGTGTTTTCTTTTGCCACACCGATTCGTGCTTGTCTTAAATGAGGGCTATCGCTTGTTAGGGTATCTTCAATTGCCTTAATAAATGATTGGGCATCAGAGCAATATGAAACCATACCGTGGGTGAATTCTTCAAGATCAGGGTTGAAATCGGTTGCAATAACGGGTTTCCCGGCTCCCAGGTACTCAAATAGTTTAAGCGGGAAAATGGTTCTGCTAACCTCATCTTTTTTGAATCAACTTATCGAATTAAGAAAACCTTGACACTAATTGACGAACTTTACCCCCAGACCAAAATTTTTTTAGGCAAAGAGATGACCAAGAAATTTGAACAATATTTACTT
>CAYJAM010000048.1:7918-11095 GCA_964367725.1 uncultured Sphingobacterium sp.
TGCAATATCGAACCCTTTAATTAATCCGGGCATATCTTCAAAGGGCAAACGACCTACATAATGTAAATTTGGGGTTTTCAAGAACCATTCAGGAACAAATTCGGGCATGAGCGGGCCTGCAAATACAAAACTTTTCTCCGGATTCGCATTAATAACTTGCCGTAACAGCTCATAATTAAAACGTCTTTCAATACTGCCCGCATATCCGATTACCGGACGCTTCAATCCGTCTAAATGGGGATTAATGCTAAGGTCATCATCGAGGGCTTTTGAACTATGTTCAATATCAGCCGCATTAGGTATGAAATAAGTATTAGAATTTTGTTTCTTCTTCTCCTCATAAAGCATTCTGCTAGTACAAATGACCAGATCACTTTTTAAAACAAGTTCATCCTCCGAAATAATTCCATGCTTCATATCGTATGGGATGATCATCGGATCTACACAATGATATACTGATAGCATAGGTTTTAATGAATCGGCAATTCCGGGATAATGGAAGTTGAAGGAGTTGATATAGATAAAATCCTTAATCTTATTTTTTCTGATGGCCATCTTCATTCGCTTGCGGATCAGGAATTCATTGATCCTGAGAATAGACCGATATACTTTTCCTTCCGGAAGGAAGTTGATGCTGACCAGAGGGGGACTGATAATGATTTTAAGGTTATCATATTCGCTGGAAACAATGCCGTCTGAAAATGGGGAGAAGTATTCTTTACGTGCCTGAATCAGTTTACTGTTCTTCTTATTGAAATAATCTTTCCAGGTGATTGGATAGTCTATATAAAAAACAAAATTATTTTTGGAAAGTTCCCGTGCAATATTAAAACTGGTTGACTGATCAGGCCCGTCAAATTTTGTTGCACCAAGAATGAAGATATGTTTATCTTTCAGAATCATGAATTAACTTTTTCCCAAATCTTAGTTTCAGGGTTATATTTCTTAACGATTCTGGCCGGATTCCCTACAGCAACACAATAAGCCGGAAGATCTTTGGTTACTATACTGCCTGCCCCAATGATGGTGTGCCTTCCAATACTCACTCCTGCTGTGATCACAGAGTTTGCTCCAACCCAGACATTCTCTGCAATGCTGATTTTTGAAGTACTTACCTTTTGCATAGTAGGAGGGGTGTCTATATCTTCATAGCTATGATTCATTCCCGAAATGACTACATTCTGGGCAGTCATGACATGGTCAGCGATCTCAACCGGACCTATAATTACATTTGAGACACCAATAAATGACCTGCTGCCAATCAATACATCACCAACACCATTATTAACTGTCGTAAAATCTTCTATAACAGAATAGGAACCCAATTCAAAATTTTTATAGGGAAAAAGGTCCATTTTAGTTCTCCACCTGACGATTGAGCCTTTACCACGGGTATGTTTAAATGGATTAAGAAACAACCTCACCCATAAACGCGGACGGTATTGATTTGGTGAAATAAGTGCCCATCGGGCAACTTTTTTCAAAGAATCATTCGATTGAATCAGAGATGAGAGCGACATTTTTCCGGATTTTATTTCTCAAATATAAACATTGGATATTCGCCTTTTCTGCCGCAAATTTCAGGTTCTTTTTCTTCCTTCTTATAGATCCAGGCTAAGATCTGTTTCCCAAACAGAGCAGGATGAATATAGTAACGCATAAAAGGTACGCTCAGGGATCTCCAGACAGCAAGTTTAAATGGAGGCAGATTTTCCTTGAAATAGGAATAGGTATGGGCGTAGAAATAAAGTCTTTTTGCAGGTTCTCCTTTACCAAGAATTTTGCCAAACAGGTTCAATAAACGATTTTTAATAAATACAAATCCCCTAAATGGAAGCAGATAGATATTCATCCATATTGAATGTTTATACCAATCGTAAACCACCACTCCTTTGCCATTCTTTGCCAATAGCCTGTACAATTCTTTGACAGCAAGTGCCTGCTGGTCTTTAGGGATATGGTAAATCGTGTTTAGTGATACAAATCCATCCATTACATTATCCTTAAATGGCATATTACACATATCTGCAAGAACGTAAATTCCTTTATCTCCTAATTTTTTTCTTGCTTCAGATAGTGCCTGAAAGGAAAAATCTACACATACCCGGTAAGTATAATTTGCAGAATACTGAAGGTAGTCTGCAAACTGCAGAGCACCGGAAGCTGCATCCAGCATATAAGTGCCCGAGGGATTCAGATATCGGGAGACCCGATCATGGCATTTTTTCAAATATTCCTTAGAAACCTCTCTAAGATCTTCATAAATAACTGCATCCTCATAATTGCCTTCATCATTCACAAACCAACCTTTCTGGTTATAAAAATTTTGGACGAGTTGTTCGTCCTTATCTTTTTCTTCTCTAATGATCTTATCAACAGAACGTGTCAGTGCAAGGTCTTTCAATAAAATTACTATCCCATTAATGATTGGATAAATATAGGATTGATCGGAAGATATTAAACCCAATTCAATGGTCTGATCAATCAGTACTCCATCTGCTTGCCATAGCTTTTTTGCAGCGGCATCTACATTAAGCTCTTCAATCTCCGTTTCAGTCAGAATGCGAAGGTCAAGACCAGTAAGCGGGCATTTAAAAATTCCAATCCAATTCATTATCATGTTGATTTCTGTGCTTTTATTAAGTTAAAGCATTCAATTCTTTTAGCTTTTCTTGTTTCTTTTCTTTGTCAAGGTTATAAGTTGCATCTATAAGAGCTGCTACCAGGAAAAAGTAGACATTAAGTGGATATTGGGTAATTGCTTCCTGGGGGTAATTGCCAATGGTTATTGCATATACTATCAAAACCATGGCAAGACAGTAGCTTTTGAGTTCCGGATCCTCCATTTTAAAGAAATTTGAGATCCCCTTTTGCAGAATAATAAATAACAGTGAGCAGAAGATAAATAGGCCGATCCATCCCGTTTCAACGGCAACCCTGACATAACCGCTGTCTGGAGGGAAAGAAGCCAAAAACGATCCAGGAGAAAATTTTGCCCCCCATACTCCTGTTGAGCCTAGTCCTCCTCCTATAGGATGCGACCAGATATAAGGCTGAATCATCTTTTGATTCCTTGCTCTTACATTGAAGGATGCATCATTAGAGGGTTTAAATGCAGATTGGAAGCGATATAATACGGGGTTGCTTGTAGGCATGAAAATGATTACGGCCATAAAA
>CAYJAM010000049.1:0-10997 GCA_964367725.1 uncultured Sphingobacterium sp.
CTTGCGAGGGATACCCTTTGTTGTTCTCCGCCGGATAACTGCGTTGGATAATGATGCCCGCGATCTGCGAGACCCACTTTATCAAGTAATTCCAGTGCCCGAGGGCGGATATTCTTCTCTCCTCTCAGCTCAAGAGGTACCATTACATTTTCTAAGGCAGTCAGGGTTGGCAATAGCTGGAAGTTCTGAAAAATAAAACCTACGTGCTGATTCCTAACCTGAGCCCGCTGATCCTCGTTCAGATTATCCAGGCGGATATGATTCAGCTCCACGATGCCCGAAGTTGAGCGATCAAGACCTGCACATAAACCAAGGAGCGTTGTTTTACCACTTCCGGAAGGACCGACGATCGACATCGTCGAGCCCGCCTCTATTGCAAAACTTATATCATCCAAAACGGTCAGCGTGCGGCCGCCACTTTGATAAGTTTTACTCAAATTCTGAATATTCAGTATAATGTCCAAGCTGTCTGATTAAATTAATTTATGATTTAACAATCTTCGCAAAATAAACAAAATGAAGGTCTTAGCCTGACCTGCTTTGTAAAAATCTTCTCATATTATTGGATGGTGGGGGGTGGGGGATGTTACAAAATATTGAATCTGATCAGAAACTCATAATTTCCCTGAATCTCAGGTATGGGCTAAAGCCAAACACTTAAGACAAAAACCCTTTGCACCTCATTAGGGTTTTTATACCAAATCAAACATTAGTCTAAAAAAGGGCTTTTGTTAGCCCCTTGTTGGGCTCTTCTTGGGCGAAAATGCGCTTTTGGCTACGCCAGCCCAATAAACGCCCAACAAGTTAGCAAGAAGGGGTTAACAAAGTGGCTTTGAAGAGGGAGGTTTGACAAGTGGGCTGTAAAAGCCGACCATTTCGAGGATATGCTCGAAATGATAAGAAACGGCACCAACATGAGGAGAAATAGAAGGAATAAAACTTTCAGGATAAATAATAAATTTTCTCTTTACACGAACATCCATTTGCTCAATTCAAACCTTCCCTTGCAGCAGATGATAGCAGGTATTACCCTTTATAAATATTTGTAAATCAATTGAGTAAATGGTATTTTTACTTGTATTAACGATTTTATTAAGTTAAGTTTATTAAAAACGCGCTCACACCCATAATTGCTCATTAAACACTTTTAAACGCAGTTTTAACATAGTGGCAAAATAATGGTACTTATCGAAATCATCTTATTTCAGGCTTATCATAGTCCGGCCAGCTCCATTACCGTTCCCTAACTTTTATTGCTCCGATCTACCTATTTTTCTATACTTGAACTGATGGCAGATAAAGCCTACTAATACCTCATTGCTCCGGATGAAATATAATTGTAAAATTTCTATTAAAAATTGAAATTAATTAAGCAATAGCTTAAGTTTGTATGCTAAAGAAAGCCATAATTATCAGAACGTCACCGGATCTCAAGCGTTGTATTGCTATAGATTCTGACAATTACGAAGAGATTCTTACTTTCCTGAATTCAGATGCAAGACACCGAAACAAATTCAAAGACATTACAAATGTTTTACTAGCCGGTCTTAGGAATACTCAGCTATATGACAAAGAAGAGCCAGATGCCAAAAGCAAAGGTGTGAGGGCAATGAAATTTTTCAAAGGGCAGGAAAACGCCCGTATTTATTGCAGGGAGCTTATCAAAGAAAACAAAACTTTTATAATAATTGCTTCTGAATTGTTAAAAAGGAAGAAGACACAAAAAATCGATAAGAAAATATTGACTATAATCCATAAAGTAGCAAGCTATGACTACAAGGAAATCATTGACCCCAATTCAGATTAAAAAATCTTTCGATAATCTGTTCAGCAGTTTTTCTGAAGAAGAACTAATAGAACAGGAGGCGCGATTATTATCTTTTCAATTTTTAAGTGAAATCGAAATGGCTATGAAGAGACAAGGGATGAGTAAAAAAACGCTGGCTGAAAAAGTAAATACTTCTGCCAGCTATATCACTCAGCTCTTTCGTGGCGATCGTTTGCCTAATTTTAATATTCTGGCCAGAATACAGGCAGCTTTAGGCTTAAGGTTTGAAATTAAAGGAATTGAAGTCCATTCAGATATTTCGAGGAAAGACTCAACCCAACAAACTCCCCAGGATACTCTTATAATTATTTAAAAACTCCCTTGTAACCAAGTAATGCTCGGTCTCTTCATATTGAATCTCTGTGATCCCGCTTTCGTCAAGTCGGAAAATCGTTGCGCCCGGATAAGAGAGCAGGATTGGAGAATGGGTGGCAATGATAAACTGGCAATTTTTATTTTTTGCCAGTTCGTGAATCTTCGCCAGGGCGGCAAGCTGCCGGCTGGGCGATAATGCTGCTTCAGGCTCATCGAAAAGATATAGGCCTTTACTGCCAAGCCTGTCTAATGTTTTCATGAATGCTTCCCCATGAGAAAACTCGTGAAGATAATCTCCAAATTCCCGGTCGGGATCTATCTCGGCTAAATATGAAGCGACCTTATAGAAGGTTTCGGCGCGAAGAAAATAGTAGTTGTTAGGTTTGCTGAAGCTTTTAATAGCCTTTAGGTGAAAATGCAGCTCTGAGACTTTCTCCCTGGGATCATATTGAACGCCTTTGGTACCTCCATCAAAACCAAAGCCCTGGTTGAGCGCTATTGCCTCTATGAGTGTGGACTTGCCCGAACCGTTTTCTCCAACAATAAAAGTTACATCAGGATGGAATTTAAGCGACCCGAAATTCCTCAGCGCCGGGATGGAAAATGGGTATACACTTCTGTCGATTATTTTTTCAGTGTTTAGTATAATTTCTTTTAAGAATGGCTTTGCTTCCATAATGGAGTGAATATACGGTGTTTTTTAGGTATTAGGCTTTAGGTGTTAGGCCTTAGTATTACCGGTATAACATTGCAAAATTGAGTTTAAAAAGGTAGAAAAGGTCATTTTTATTCCCTTAAAAGTGGAATAAGAGAATTCTGCTTCCTTTTTAAATTGAATTAAGAATAATGCAAAGACCCAACCCTTTTATTGAAAATGCGCTTCACTCTAAGATATGTGCTAAGAGCCCTCTATTATTCAATTCCAATTCTCCACCTAAAGCCGTATATTGTTTTACAAATCATGCCTGATGCGGAAGTGCCGGGTATAGGTATAATGGGATACTTAATAATTGTCCAATAAGAAGAATGAAAAATCACTCAAAACTCACCATCGTCAGCCTCCTACTGTTTTTATTTTTGATGCCAATGGCACAGGCATCCAGACCTGTAAGAATCGCGACGATTGGGGCATCACCTAACATCAATAAAAATCAGTCGCCGGAGGCTTTAGTGGAACAGATGATTAGTTTTTGGCAGGGCCAGATCAATCAGGTTCTTAATTCTAAACTGGATTTGATTGTATTGCCCGAAATTTGTGATGTGCCGACAGGTTTGAGTACTGCAGAGCAAAAAATTTATGTCGAAGCAAAGAAAAACAAACTTTCAGACTTTTTTGCCAAAATAGCCAGGGAGAATAATTGCTATATCGCCTTTGGATCATTACATAATACTGATAAAGGCCTTCGCAATTCCCTGATTTTACTGGACAGAGCCGGAAAAATTGCAGGGACCTATCATAAGAACTTTCCAACTATTCCTGAAATGGAACAGGGAGTTATTCCGGGTGATCAGACTCCGATTTTTCAATGTGATTTCGGTACGGTTGGAATGGCTATATGTTTTGATTTGAATTATGATGAATTGCGTGCAAAATATGTACAACAACAGCCTGATATTATCCTCTTTTCCTCAGTTTACCATGGCGGATTAATGCAAGGCATATGGGCTTATTCCTGCCGTTCTTATTTTGTAAGTGCCATTGGGGTTGTACAATTGCCTTCTGAGGTTCTTAATCCCCTGGGGGAAATTGTCGCAACAAGTACCAATTACTTCAATTATACGCTGGCCACAATTAACCTGGATTATGAATTAGCGCATCTGGATTATAACTGGGATAAACTCAAAAAGCTAAAAGCGAAATATGGGGATGCAGTTAGTATCCATGATCCCGGAAAAGTGGGCTCAATAATAATTACCAGTGAAGATAAAGCTATTACCGCCAAACAGATGGTTAAGGAATTCGATATTGAACTTCTGGATCCTTATTTTGACCGCTCGAGAATGTTCAGGAAAAAGCAAATGGTTTTACCTTAAATGAAGAGTCAGAATTATTAGTCTTTACAGATTAATAATTTTTAAAAGGAAAATTTACCGCAGAACTATTTCAAATGAAATCTTCACTGCACCTCTGTCCGTAGAGTTAAGCGAAGCGTCTCTACGGATTGTCAAATGAAGGGGAGTCTTCAGACTCCTCAAACATAGAAAAATAATATCAATCAAACCTTTTTTTCCATTGCCAAAACCCTCTGTCCGTAGAGTTAAGCGCAGCGTCTCTACGGATTGTCAAATGAAGGGGAGTCTTCAGACTCCTCAAACATAGAAAAATAATATCAATCAAACCTTTTTTTCCATTGCCAAAATAATCAATTCCGGAGGAGTACCGATAATCCTGTTCAAATCTTACAATTACCGACCTTACCGGGTTTGTATGTAAATAGAGAGATTATTTATTAATACGTAAAGACACTGCGCTTAACTTTAAGGACAGTTAAATATTTGCAAGCGAGTCTGTAAGACTCTTAATCATTTATTAATCCGTAGAGACGCTGCGCTTAACTCTACGGACAGTAAGGCCTAAGTAAATTCGTAACCCGATAGCTATCGGGTCAATAATCCTTTTAGGAAACAAAACCCTAAATCTGTATTTTCGGATTCCCTTATTCAAAGACTATGTTCAAAATAAAATTGTACAGTATACTTTTCCTGTTTGCTATTCTCAGCGCTTGTGGAAACAGTGAAAATAAAAAAGCTGAAACTGAGACTGCTGATAGCCTGGCTGTCTCGAATGTAACTACAAAGAAAACTATTCTCGTTTTTGGAAACAGTCTTACTGCCGGACTCGGGGTAGAGCCTGATGAAGCCTTTCCAGCGCTTATCGGAAATAAAATTGATTCCTTAAATCTTCCTTATGAGGTGATCAATGCCGGATTAAGTGGTGAAACGACTGCCGCCGGAAAAGAACGAATCAATTGGTTATTAAAACAAAAAGTCGATGTGTTCGTGCTTGAGCTTGGGGCAAATGATGGTTTAAGAGGAATTCCACTTACTGAAACCCGGAAGAACCTGCAGAGTATTATTGATCAGGTAAAAGCTAAGTATCCGGATGCAAAACAGGTAATGACCGGCATGGAAGTACCTCCCAATATGGGGAGCAAATATGCTTCAGAGTTCAGGGTGATCTTTCCGGAGCTGGCTAAGAAAAACAATATGGCATTGGTTCCATTCCTGCTCGATAAGGTGGGGGGAGTTCCTGAACTGAATCAGAGTGATGGCATTCATCCTACACCTGAAGGACATAAAATTTTAGCCGATAATGTTTGGATAGTATTGAAAGAACTACTGTAAAAAACGAAAGGCCCCGGTCTCCCGGGGCCATTTCAACCAATCAACATTAAACTAATTTTTTATTCGTCTTTGCTCATCTTCCAAACCGGTTGAGCGGCGGCGCTCGGGCTTAATTTCAGTCTTACCGAAGCGGTAGCTCAGACTTACACGACCAATCCGGGTTTCATTTTTCTGCTGCAGATTATAATTAAGTCCGGTATAAGCACTGGTTATTGTTTGACGGCGGGTATCAAATATATCGCTCAGCGCAAATTTTATGTTTGCCCGCTTGTTAAGTAAAGTTTTACTGATACCCAGATCAATACCATATTGTGAACTTATTTTCAAAGTTCCATACTCAATCGGGGATCTGTAATCAGCCATAAGTTCTGCACTTAAAGTTGTGCTGATGCTGAATTTATGCTGGGAATTTAATTGAAATGCTACTTTTCCGCTATTCAGATCCTGCCCTCTCAGGTCGGAAGAACGAAATCCGAGATAGTATGCAAGTATATTATTACTGCTGCTCCACCATTTACTTAAAGTAACAGGGGCGTTCAGGTTTAAACCATAATTGATCTGTTTATCCAGGTTCTCATTGGTCTGGAATAATGCCTTTTTTGCAGTATCAGGAAGCAAAACCTCGGTAATTACATCCCTGGTCAGGCTGTAATTTAATGATAGATTATAAGTCTTTTTATAGTTATAAGACACTTCATAATTATTGGTGTACTGCGGATTCAGGAATGGATTTCCCTGGTTATAGGTGTACTGATCCAGAAAATAAATGAAGGGGTTCAGGGCATCGTAACTTGGGCGGTCGATACGGCGACTGTATGAGAATGACATATCAAGATTTTTTGATAAGGTCTGATTGATAAAAAGGCTCGGGAAAACATCCAGATAACTACGCTCCACCAGTTTGGAAGTAGTAATCGAATTTCCCTTCGAATTTGTTTGCTCGGCCCTCAATCCCAACTGAATACTTGTTTTCTTAAACTGCTTGTTCAGATTCGTATAGGCAGCGTTCACGTTTTCATCATATACGAACTGATTGCTTCTTCGGGTATCATTTTCCCAATTGCTGCTTTTCAGTTCCTCAAACCTGAAATCATTATCGGTTTTAACAATACTGCTCTTTATTCCGGCTTCAAACTTCATGGTCTTATTCAAAGGCAGGGTATAATCTGCCTTAAGTGCCTTAATATTGATCAGCGAAGGGGTGCTGTTCCTGATGAAAGTCGGGGCTTTATTCGGTCCGTTATAATTCACAAAATGATTATCATAAAGGGTTCTGTTATCTCCATTAAAACGGGAATAATCAAGATCAACTGAAAGCTCCATTCCAGCAGTATCCAGAACTGATTTATAATTCAAATTATAAGCCATATTGCTGTACTTACTATTTTCATTATTGATAGCAATTACCGACGAATCGGCCTGGCTGAATGATCGCCCGATCGCCGTTATATTATTGTTCAAATCTGAACCTGAATTGCTGTAACCATTCACTAGTAATCCCAGGGTATTATTCTTATTCAGAAAAAAGTCAAGTCCTGCTTTAAAATTATTATTATCGTTTTTCCTTAATGAATTTACCTGCTGACCGAAATAGGTCATCACATTTGAATTTGAAACCTCCCGGTTAATGCTCAAATCCTGACCGCGGTCTACACTTGAGAAATTATAATTTCCAAAAAGGTTGATATCCCTGTTTCTGTGATTCAATGAAAGTCCGGCATTTGAACGATAATTATCCCCATAGCCCGTACCGGCTGTCAGCGTACCGTTTGTACCCACATTATTGCTCTTTTTGGTTTTGATATTGATAATTCCTGAATTTCCTGCTGCATCGTATTTTGCCGAAGGATTGGTGATGAGTTCAATCGTTTCGATCTGTGAACTGGGCATACTTTTCAAAAGATTTGCGACATCTGCATTACTCATATAGGTTTGCTTGCCATCAATCATAACCAAAACACCCTGCTTACCCTGCATTGCGATGTTATCATTCTGGTCTACAGTAACTCCCGGTGCTCTCTGAAGTACCTCCAGTGCCGTTGAACCTGTGGCAACACTGCTGTTCTCAACATTTACAACCAGCCTGTCCATTTTCCGCTCAACAAATGGCTTAATGGCTCTCACAGTTACCTCTCCAAGCATTTTACTATCCTTTGCTACAATGATCTCAGGGAAATTCATCAATGGGTTTGCCTGATTGATGCTGAATGCTTTAGTACTTATTTTCTTAAATCCAATCATGCTGGCGGTTAGAAAATAATCTCCTGCGGGTAAATCAGATAGTAAAAACTTACCATCCAGATCGCTCACAGCAGTACGTACAAGTGAAGAATCACTGCTCTTCAATAGACTGATGGTCGCGAAATCAAGTGGCTTTTTCTCTTCATCCAATACAGTTCCGCTAATTTTTGATCCCGGAATTTTGTTTTGGGCAAAGCCGGATTCCGAAACACCGAGTAAACAAAGTAGAGTAAGTATAAAGGCAATGTATAGTCTATTCATTTCTATTCTTTAAAAAATTCAACACAAAAAACCTCCTAAGAATCCTTTCAATGATTCTTGCCACAAAACAGGAAAGCTGATTGCTGTTATTGGTTTATTTGTATTTGTAGATAAGACGGCCGGAAAATGATTTGGTTACAGTGAAATGAGAAAAAGGGATTTTCGCATATTTGGCGGTGGCGGGTCAAGCCCACCATGACAACTAACCATGAAAGGCCATTGTTAATGTCATTGCGAGGAGGCACGCCTGACCGGACGGGCAGGCACGACGAAGCAATCTTATTACATTAATTAATACTAGTCGTGAGATTGCTTCGCTACACTCGCAATGACATTTACTAAGTTCCTTCTTCACCAGCGGCGGATCAGGATGCCTCTAGCAGGAAAGGATAACATATTACTCAAATGAAATAAAAAGCTATAGACTTTGTTCCCTATTTCCCATTCCTTATTTCCAATTCTCAACTCTCCATTCTCAACTCTCCACTACCCACCAGTTCCTCCGGAAATACAATCGTAAACGTTGTTCCCTTAGAAATCTCAGAAATGATTCGGATTTTGATATGATGATAATCAGCAATACTTTTTACAATCGATAGTCCGAGGCCATAACCAGCAGATTCTTCCGACTGATTTGCTTTCTTAAAACGGTTGAAAATGGTGCTGATTTCATCTTCGGGTATACCAATACCGGTATCGGTGATGTTAACTTCATAAGTGCCATCCGGATTTAACTGATCCCAGATCCGGATGTTTCCATTCACCTTATTATACCTGATCGCATTGTTTACCAAATTATAAAACAACTGGAACAAAAGATCGCGGTTAATATTATCAAGGTAAATCCTTTCAGAGATGCTTGTCTCCATACTAATCTCCTTTTCACTTAGCCTGTGACTGATCTCATCAAGAACATCAGCAAACAATTCGGCCACCGTTACCGATTCCTTTTTGCTGAACTGCTCATTTTCAATTCTCGAAATCAATAGTAGTGAATGTACAATCCGCTTTAGGCGGTTCAGGGTTCGCTGCATTCCGATCAAGCGTTCCTGAACCAGTTCGGAAACCTCCGGCTCCCCCATCAGGTTTTCAATTTTGTTCTGAAGAATGCCAATGGGAGTCATAAGTTCGTGAGACGCATTTGCGGTAAATTCCCGTTCCTTTTCAAAAGCCTCATGAATCTGTTGCATCAGACTGATCAGGGAAGTATCCAGGTATTGAAAATCAGTAGTTGAGGTTCTAACCGGGATAGAATTCTCATTAAAGGGGAATTTCCTGTTCCTGATTTTAGTATTGATGATCTCTCCCAATGGGCGCAGAAGGTAGCGGGTATAAAAGAGATCTATGACCAGGGTGATTAAAATCAGTCCAAGAAGCACATAGGTTGCAATCCGCTGCAAAGGCCGGTTATACTGATCAATTGTATCAATGGTCTTACCGACTTCCATCAGATAAGTACTGCTATCAGCCGGAAAAGAATGGGTTAAGACCCTGTATTCCAGCGTATCCTGTTCAATTATCCGTTCATCGGTATAAATTGTATCAATGTTAAAACCTTTGGCAACAGGTTCGAGGGAAATGTATTCCTCTTTAAGCATAGTATAGCTACCGTAGCTTTCTTCGCCCTGCAGGTAGGAATCAACCCCATTTTTGGATACTACATCCAGAACCTTTTTTTGTTGTTGTCTGAGATAATAGTCGGTATAGGTTCTGGCTATACCTCCAATAAGATAAGGAAGGGTAAGGACAAAAAGCAAAACTATGGCAAGCTTCGAAAGCGTAATAAATAGGGTAAGCTTGCTGATTAATTTCACCTTATTTTCTGATTTTATATCCTACACCCCTCACGGTTTCGAGCCATTCAACCGGTCCGAAAGCACTCAGCTTTTTTCGGATATTCTTGATATGGACATCAATGTAATTGGAATCGTAATCATCATCTGCAAAAGTACCCCAGATATGTTCACTTAATTGCATCCTGGTTAGTACCCTGTTTTTATGCAGGAGCAGGTAGCTGAGCAGGTCAAATTCCTTCCGTGTCAGATCAATTTCTTTTCCTGAATGGCTGACGATTCTCTTCTGAAGATCTATTTTAAATTCGCCCAGATCAAGCTCATGAGTATTGACATTGAACTTCCTGCGGGATATTGCCTGCATTCTGCTTTGTAATTCGAGCAAAGAAAAAGGCTTGGGCAGATAATCATCTGCACCCAAATCGAGGCCAACGATCCGGTCTTCTATATTTCCACGGGCTGTAAGAATGATGTAAGCCGCATCGGGATTTAATTTTTTTGCTTCCTGTAAAACCTTTAATCCGTCGAGATCGGGCAATCCCAGATCGAGCAAAACAAAATCATAGGGATTCACCCCAAGCATCTCCAGTCCCTTGCGTGCAGTATGTGCAAGATCACAGATATAAAATGCCTTTTTCAGGAACGCTTCAACTTCATAAGCCAGCGTCTTTTCGTCTTCGATCAGGAGTACTTTCAAATCAAAATTGGTAATAGAGACTTAAATTAAAAAATGAACGTGCTTTTTGTTTTGTCTCAGAGACATTCTTGCCTAAAGCAGAAAGTTGCCAGCCGGTTTCGATCAGATAATTACTCCGGTTATATCCCAGCAAAAAATTCATGTTATATGAGATCATATCGAAACTGCTCGCGTCCCTGGTAATTCTATAGCTAAACTCCCGGCTACCGGCAAAGGGATCGATCGGCATCGGATTTTGAGGTCTGTCACGCCTGACAATATATTCCTCAAGATAATGAAGCGTGCCACCAACTATTTCTACACCAGGCTCAAAGGAGATAAAATCATTTTGGCTGAACAGACTACCGAGATTTAACGCTTTTGAAGCACTGAGGGACATGAATAAATCACGCTGGGTACCAAATGCGTAATAGGTATTCAAACCGGTTTTAAAAATATTCAGGTCGTAAGCTAATGAAGCGCTCAGTGTATTTTCATTTGCAGCACCCAATAGCGGAGAGTTTTGAGCAAAAATTGA
>CAYJAM010000050.1:0-10789 GCA_964367725.1 uncultured Sphingobacterium sp.
GTTTTGAGGAATTGGAAATGGCTGCATCCTACAGTATTCAAACAGAAGTTGTACCCGGAATTTCAAGTAGTATATCCGTACCCGCACTTCAGGGAATACCGGTTACTCATCGTGGTGCAAGCGAAAGTTTTTGGGTAGTTACAGGAACTACCAGCTCTGGAGAAATTTCTAAAGATCTTTACACTGCTGCCAAAACAGACGCAACAATTGTCGTTCTGATGGGAGTCAAAAAATTAAAGGAGATCGCTGAAATATTTGTTGCAGAAGGAAAAAGCAGGCTTCCTGTTGCGGTTATTCAGAACGGATCAATGGAAAATGAGAAAGTTGTTGTGGCTACTGCTGCAACAATCTATGAAACTGCTCAGGATCATAAAATTGACTCTCCGGCTTTAATTATCTTCGGTGAAGTTGTAGGATTGCATTCAAAATTTCAGCCAATTAAGGCATTCTATGAGCTTTCAGAGCAAGAATAGCATTGAAGTAAAAAAGGAGGGAAATCAACTTTTTCCGGTATTCCTTAAGCTTAATCAGCTTAAGGTTTTGCTGGTTGGGGGTGGAAATATCGGCCTTGAAAAATTGCAGGCCGTATTGTTAAACAGTCCGGAAGCTAAGATTACCATTGTTTCTGACACCTTTCTTCCTGCACTATTGGATTTTGTTGCGGCATATCCTGAAGTAAAACTTTTTCACAGGAAGTTTGAATCAAATGACCTTTTCGGGCACGATCTTGTAATTCTGGCAACAGGGGATAATACTTTAAATGCAGGGATCAGAACCATGGCACGTGAGCTAAATTTACTGATTAATGTTGCGGATAAGCCTGAACTCTGCGATTTTTATCTGGGCTCAATTGTAAAAAAGGGAGATCTCAAAATTGGGATTTCGACAAATGGAAAATCACCAACTATTGCCAAACGACTCAAAGAACTTTTTCAGGAAAACCTGCCTGATGAACTGGATCTTTCCCTGCAGCAGATGAATGCTTTAAGGAATACACTCAATGGTGATTTTGCACACAAGGTGAAAGAATTAAACAAGGCAACTGCAATCCTGGTCACCCCCGCAGCTGAGCAGCCTGCCAGTAGAAGAATGCGCTGGGCAATCTGGGGTGCAGGTTTTTTTAGTATTCTGTTGATTTTCGGACTTTTCTGGTTTAATGATCCTGCATTCCGCAATTATGTGGAAGGGATTCATCCTACCTTTTATTATTTCCTTATTGCGGGATTCATTTTTGCAATGATCGACGGAGCAATAGGAATGTCCTATGGAGTTACTTCCACGACTTTTTCATTGTCAATGGGCATTCCACCGGCATCAGCGAGTACCGCAGTGCATGTTTCAGAGATCCTGAGCAATGGCATTGCCGGCTGGATGCATTTCAGAATGAAAAACGTGAACATGCGTTTATTCTGGCTATTGCTTATTCCAGGTGTGATCGGTGCAGTACTCGGTGCTGTTTTACTTTCATCCCTCGAGCATTATAGTTATATAACCAAGCCTATTGTTTCATTATACACTTTAATTCTCGGGATAGTAATTCTGCTTAAGGCTGTTAAGATAAATCGTAAAAAAGTAGGCGCTAAAATTAAGAATATCCGTTTTCTTGGTTTTGGGGGCGGTTTTATTGATGCGGTTGGCGGTGGTGGTTGGGGATCGATCGTTTTGTCATCCCTGATTGCAGGTGGACGCAATGCCCGATATGCCCTGGGAACGGTAAAACTTTCGAGATTCTTCATCGCATTGATGAGTTCCCTGGCGTTTATCACAATGCTTAATAATGTATACTGGGATGCTGTTTTGGGTCTGGTAATTGGCAGTGCGATTGCATCGCCTATAGCAGCCCGTTTATCTAATAAAATTTCGGTTAAGGCAATCATGATTGCGGTAAGTATAATTGTTATTCTAGTGAGTCTCAAAACAATTATCACCACCCTGATTAATTTTATTTAATTAAGTATTTTTGCCGAAATCCTACAGAATAATGAAAGAAAAATCCAAGCTCATACGAACCCAGGCAGCACGTACCTCAAACAAAGAACATTCAGTGCCACTTTATCTGACCTCAAGTTTTGTGTTTGATAATGCAGAGCATGGAAGAGCTATGTTTGCTGATGAAGTAGAAGGAAATATCTATTCACGTTATTCTAACCCAAATACGACAGAATTCATTGACAAAGTGCGTGATTTTGAAGGTGCTGAAGCCGGATTGGCTTTTTCATCGGGAATGGCGGCTGTATTTGCTTCGATTGCAGGTTTGCTGCGCAGCGGAGATCATATCGTTGCCTTCCGTTCCATATTTGGATCCACGCATCAGTTATTTACCCAGCTGCTGCCACGCTGGGGCATTACCACAACGTATGTAGACGCGTCAAAACCAGAAGATTTTGAGCCCGCTCTGAGACCTGAAACTAAAATGGTGTTTCTTGAAACTCCATCTAACCCCGGCCTTGAGCTGGTCGATCTGGAATGGCTGGGTAAATTAAAACAAAAGCACAATTTCATCTTAAACGTAGATAATTGTTTTGCTACGCCCTATCTGCAAAAGCCCATTCAGTATGGTGCTGATCTGGTAAGCCATTCTGCGACAAAATATATGGACGGGCAAGGAAGAGTACTTGGAGGAGTGGTAGTTGGCCGTAAAGATCTGTTGAAAGAGCTGATGTTCTTTATCCGTCATACCGGACCTGCGATGTCGGCTTTTAATGCATGGACTATTTCAAAAAGTCTTGAAACTCTTCCGGTAAGGATGGACAGGCATTGCAGTAATGCTTTGAAAGTTGCAGAAGCGCTGGAGCAGCATCCTGAAGTTGAAGTTGTCAGATATCCTCATTTGCCTTCTCACCCGCAATATGAACTTGCTAAACGTCAGATGAAGCAGGGTGGTGGTATTGTTACCTTTATAGTTAAGGGAGGCTTTGAACGGGGGAAAAGGTTTATGGATGCATTGAAGATGATCCTGTTATCACCCAATCTTGGAGATACCCGTTCAATTGCGACCCATCCGGCCTCAACAACCCATTCTAAATTAAGTGATGCAGAACGTGCACAGATTGGAATTTTCCCTGGCAGTATCAGGATATCTGTCGGTTTGGAGGATATTGATGATATCCTTGAAGATCTGACACAGGCGCTCGATAACTCGAAAAATTAAAGTATAATGAACAATTCGGAAAAAATACTTCAGGAAATCAAAGGTTTAGGGATTGAACAATCGCTGGAATATCTGGTGAATGCTTTTCCGGGAGAAGTAATTTTTTCTACGAGTTTTGGATGGGAGGATCAGGTGATTTCTCATATTATATTTAAAAATAATCTCCCGATCAAAGTATTTACACTTGAAACAGGAAGATTATTTCCTGAGACTTATTATGTCTGGAACCGGACACTCGAGATGTATGAGAAGCCCATTCATGCATATTATCCCGATACGGCTGCAGTAGAAAAGCTGGTCAGTTCAAAAGGCCCCAGCAGTTTTTATGAATCTGTTGAAAACCGTAAGGAATGTTGCGCGATCAGGAAGATCGAGCCTTTGAAGCGTGCCCTTGCCGGAAATTCTTGCTGGATAACAGGTATACGGGCCGAGCAATCGCAGAACAGGGAGCACATGGATCCTGTTGAGTGGGATGAAGCAAATCAGATCCTTAAATTCCATCCTATTTTCGATTGGACGCTGGATCAGGTTAAAGCATACATCCGTGAGAATAATATCCCTTATAACCCATTGCACGACAAGGGTTTCCCGAGTATTGGATGTGCTCCATGTACCCGGGCAGTTAAAGAAGGGGAAGACTTCAGGGCTGGTCGCTGGTGGTGGGAAGATCAGGATAAAAAGGAATGTGGTTTACATTCTTCCTGAACAAGATGAATCAAATTTTTACGCATCATAATGCGATTTTATAAGTTAATATGAATAAACAGGACACAACTTATTTGGACCAGCTGGAAGCCGAAGCAATATATATATTGCGTGAAGTTGCCGGCCAGTTTGAAAAACCCGCTCTATTATTTTCCGGCGGAAAGGACTCGATAACACTTGTCAGACTTGCTGAAAAAGCATTCAGACCAGGAAAGTTTCCCTTTCCTTTGGTGCATATAGATACCGGACATAATTTTCCTGAGACAATTACCTATCGTGATAATATGATCTCAAGGATTGGAGAGAAACTGATTGTAGGTTATGTACAGGATTCCATCGATCAGGGAAAGGTAATTGAACAGACCGGGAAAAATGCGAGCAGAAATGCCCTGCAAACAGTCACTTTGCTGGACACCATTGCCGAAAATAAGTTTGATGCCTGTATAGGCGGTGCCCGCAGGGATGAGGAAAAGGCACGCGCCAAAGAGAGAATATTTTCCGTCCGTGATGAATTCGGACAATGGGATCCAAAGCGTCAGCGCCCGGAACTTTGGAATATTTATAATGGCAGAATCCATAAAGGAGAAAATGTCAGGGTATTCCCGATCAGTAACTGGACTGAACTGGATGTCTGGAATTATATCCGCCGGGAAAAAATCGAATTGCCATCAATCTATTTTGCACATGAGCGCGAGGTCATAACCCGAAATGGACAGTTAATGGCTGCAGCAGAGTTCCTGAACATGGATCATGAGGATCATATAGAACGTAAGAATGTTCGTTTCAGAACGGTAGGGGATATGACCTGTACCGCAGCTGTTGAATCTGATGCAGATCAGATAGATGATATCATTGAAGAGATCAAATTTTCAAAAATAAGTGAACGAGGCGCCCGAATGGATGATAAAGTATCAGAGGCTGCAATGGAAGACCGTAAGAAGGGGGGATATTTTTAATATGGATTTACTAAAATTTTTTACAGCCGGTAGTGTTGACGACGGAAAGAGTACCTTAATTGGCCGTCTTCTTTATGATAGTGAGTCAATCCTCGCTGATCAGCTTGAGGCTTTGCAGCAATCGAACCGTAAGAATGATGACGGGACAATTGACTTAGCAATTTTGACAGATGGTTTAAAGGCTGAGCGTGAGCAGGGGATTACCATTGATGTGGCCTATAAATATTTTCAGACAGACAGAAGGAAGTTTATCATAGCTGATACTCCGGGACATATCCAGTATACCCGTAATATGGTTACCGGAGCATCTAATTCTGATCTGGCGATTATTTTGGTAGATGCCCGTAATGGTGTCGTAGAACAAACAATAAGACATTCTTTCCTGGTTTCCCTTCTAGAGCTTAAACATGTGGTTGTCTGTATCAATAAGATGGATATGGTGGCTTACAGTGAGGATGTGTTCAATTCGATCAGGGAGGCCTATGCTGCCATTGCAGATAAACTTAACCTGAAGGAGGTAACCTATATTCCGGTAAGTGCACTGAAGGGAGATAATATTGTTAATAAATCAGAAAGGATATCCTGGTATCATGGGAAAAGCCTGCTCGATCATCTCGAAACTATTGAGGTAAATGAAGCAGTGCTTTCACATCAGGCAAGGATGCCGGTACAATGGGTGATCAGGCCGCAAACGGATGAGCTTCATGATTATCGCGGATATGCCGGTCGAATTTTAAGCGGGAGTTTTCATGTTAATGATAAGATCACAGTTCTGCCATCCGGAATCCGTTCAGAGATCAGTAAAATTGAAACTAATTTCACTGAACAGGATGAGGCACAGTCGGGAATGTCTGTAACTCTTCACCTAAAGGATAATATTGATATTGGCCGCGGTGATATTTTGGTGAATACCTCTCATGAGCCTCTTGTTTCACAGGAGATTGAGGCAGATCTATGCTGGATGGATACTCGTCCGCTGGATTCTTCGATTATGTACCTGATTCAGCATAACAGTAAGGTTACTAAATGTAAGATCAGGGAAATCCTTCATAAGGTTAATATTAATACGCTTGAAAAGATTGAAACTGATACGTTTCAGTTAAATGATATTGGCCGGATTGTGCTTAAAACTGCCGAATCCCTTGCTTTTGATCTTTATCAGGATAATAAACTGAATGGAGGTGCAATTCTGATTGATCCGCGTACAAACCTGACTGTTGGAGCTTTGATGTTCCGGGCTAACGCAGGGTACTAACCTTAGGCTTTTTAAAGAAGATTATTGAGGGTGACCTATACTGTTTAATCAACAGTATAAGTCACCCTTTTTTGGTTTGGTATTTGCTGTTATTATAATGTAAATCTCTTATGAGAAGCAGAAATTCGTCATTTCATAATCCTTTTATCTGGCTTCAGATTGGATATGCCTTGCAAAATTCATAACTTTGATAAAAAATTAAAGCAGTGAAAGTAGCCTTAAAAAGAGTTAACGATGCAGTTCATTTTGAAGCATCAGCCAATTCATCCACAGTAAAAGTACATATTGATGGTTCTCCGGATATCGGTGGTCAGGCCCTGGGTGTACGGCCTATGGAAATGGTGCTCATGGCTTTAGCTTCCTGCAGTTCATTAGACCTGGTTACAATTCTTAAAAAGCAGAAACAAGTAATCGAAGATTTTTCGGTTGATGTTGAAGCAGAACGAAGGGAACAGATTCCCAATATTTTTACAAAGATTCACATGTTGTTTCACCTCAAAGGGGATATCGATCCTGCCAAAGCAGAAAGAGCCGCAGAACTTGCCGTAAAAAAATACTGTTCTGTTCATGATATGCTGGTTGCCGGAGGAGTGGAGATTAATTATTCTCTGGACATTAGTAATTAGCAAATTAGGGAATTGGCAAATTAGCAAATTGAGTTGTCGATGAGTCGATTTGTCAATTGAAATATGGGCTGAAGAATATATTTCCTCTTCCAATTCCCTATTCCCTATTCCCCATTCCCTATTTCCAATTCTCCACTCTCAATTCTCCACTCTCAACTGTCAATTGTCCACTCTCAATTCTCAACTATCTTATGACGTTTAAATTACATGTTTAAACATCTAATATTTTAACTTTGCTTCACAAACTAGAAAAAACTAAAAAAAATATAAACAATGGAAGCAGCAGTAAAAACAAATTGGATTATTGATCCAACGCACTCAGAAGTGCATTTCAAGGTAAAACATCTTGTAATTTCAACAGTTACAGGTACGTTCAAATCATTTGCAGGCAGTATGGAATCAGAAAATGAGGATTTTCAGAATGCAGCGATTGAGTTTACTCTGGATGTAGACAGTATTGATACAAACCAGGAGCAGCGTGATGGCCATCTAAAATCGGCAGATTTCTTTGATGCAGCACAATTTCCAAAAATTTCATTCAAGTCAGGTTCATTTAAAAAAGTAGGTGATGACTATGAATTATCTGGAGATTTAACCATTAAGAATGTAACCAAAGCGGTGAAATTGAATGTAGAGTTTGGAGGTACAGCTACTGATTTCTATGGTAATGACAAAGCAGGGTTTGAGGTTTCAGGCAAAATCAGCCGTAAAGAATTTGGATTAACCTGGGATGGTATTACAGAAGCAGGAGCGATTGTAGTAGGTGATGAAATCAAGCTGCAGATTAACGTACAATTTGCAAAACAAGCATAATTAGAATTAAGAGTAGAGAATGGAAATTAAATTAATTTTCAAATTCCATTTTCTACTCTCAATCGGTTAAATTCAAATCCTTTCCAAATAATCCATATTATACTTCATACTTTCTATAGGATTATTTGCATACTCTTCCTGTTCAATAAAAAGGTATTTTAAGCCCGATTCTCCCTGATGCTGGAGGATCTTTGCGATATCCAATCCCCCTTTACCAAATTCTGTACTTTCTTTTTTCTGAAGATTCATGTCTTTCAGATGCCATAACGGGAAGCGGCCCTTATATCTCTTAAAATAGTCAAAAGGATCATTTCCACTGGCAATTACCCATCCCAGATCGAGTTCCATGTGTACCAGTTTCGGATCTGTATTATCCATCAGCAAATCAAAGAGAACCTGCCCGTCGACTTTTTCAAACTCATAGTCATGATTATGGTATCCAAATTTCAGGCCTGTTTTGCGGCATTCCTCCCCTGTACGGTTAAAAGTGTCCGCTACTCTCCTGTAATTATCGATTGTTTGTCCTGAGCTTGGCATACTTGAACAAATAATATATTCCTGCCCTGATTCAGCAGCTTCTTCCATGGTTTGCTGCCACTTCGCATCTACAGCAACGTGTCCGCTGCGTAGAGTCATTCCCAGATCTTTACAGGCTTGTTTCATTTCCTTTGCGCTTAGGCCATAATAATTACCTTTAGCGCTTCTGGCAGATTCTATCTGTTTAATCCCCAGATCAGCAAGTTTTTTTAATGTGCCGCGAGCATCCGCAAGCATTTCAGCACGAACAGTATATAATTGTATCCCCGGGTTTTTAATTTTTGCCCTGGCCGAAACAAAAGAAGGAAGGATCATTGATCCGATTGCTACTGTACCAGCGGTTTTTAAGAAATTACGGCGTGTTTTCATAGGATGGTTTTTTCGATATCAAATTAAGAAATTTGATGGTGATTTGGTAAATTTTTATTTGCCTTTGAAAGAGAATTCAACTCGTTTACCAAATTATGGATTAACAGTGGAGTAGATAAAGATTGTGGAGGGTACAAATTAATGAAGGATCAAGCTATAGACTATTGTATGTTTAGATGGGTTTCTTATCTTGGTTAAAGCGGTAATTTTTATTTCTTTAAAAACTCCAGATTCCAGATTTTTTCTGCTTTTCGTCCGATGAGCCAGAAGGAAAGTGCCATGATTCCAAAGAATATGGTTTTATCTGTAATATCCCATAAATATTCAAAGTAGCGGCTATAAAGATTGATCAGCAGGAAACTGATCCCAAACTCGCGCGCAATATGATCCCTGTAGCGGATACCGTAAATGGTAAAACCAATGGAAAACAGTACAGAAATAATTCCCCAGTAAAACAGTTCAATCTGTTTTATTCGCATCCAGTCCTCCAGACTTCCGAAGTTTCCAAAAATAGATAACAGCCATAGGGAAACGAAAAGGTACAGCAGTCCGATAATATAGGTTAGTTCCCTGAATAAATTCAGCATGCTAAATCGAAGCATGAGGAAGCTGAATAGTACCAGTGAAATTCCAAAGATCACAAAGCGCAGAGGATAGTTCATTCCCAGAAAATAAAAACTCCAATCGGTTTGATATCCCGTTTCAGTACCAAACCAGCTCCCCAAAGATACCAGTGCAAATGCCCAGATCAGACGAGAACTGAACTTCCATGCGAGTGCAGCATAAACGAGTACAGATAAAAGAAATAAAATTGAGAAGTGCCCTTTCCCATTATCAAAGGTTTTTCCGAGGAAAGCAATTGAACTTGCTGTTAATAGAATGCCGAAAAAGATGATGGACTCATTACTGAAAACACGCTCCGGATATTTTTTCTTTCGTTTATTGCCTTCAAGAAAGAGTAATGAAGCCAGGATAGCAGAAATTAAGCTAATCAGAATATCAGGAGTATCGTATAGTTTCTCGAGCCAATTGAGTACTGCATCATCAATAATCAGTGAGGCAATTGAAACCATACCACTGGCTAGCGCAACCCAGAAAGAATACTGGGCAAGTCGTCGCCAGTCGAATCCCTTGACTTCGTAAGTGGATTGAAGTTTATCAGAGGTTTCCTTGTCAACTAAACCTTCGGCCTCCCATGTACGTATGGTTTTGCCAAGAAATTCAGCTTCCTGTTTATCAAGATTTAATTTTGCCAATACGCTTTTTTTGGCAAGATAGAACTATTTTTCTGGTCGCAGAAGTATTTTCCGGGCTGCTTTTTCGTCTTTTGTCAGTTGGATTTTAAGATCTTCAAGCGAATTGAATTTCTCATCTCCACGCAGGTAGGCCAAAAAGTTAACACGAATATTCTGTCCATAGATATCCTCATCGAAATCAAAGATGTTTACTTCGATATTGCGGCTCATACCGTTGATAGTAGGCCGGTGACCGATATAGGCCATGCCCATTGCTGTTTTGCGACTTGATTCAGTAGTATTGAGTTCAATACTTACGGCATAAATACCATCCGAAGGGATAAGTTTGTAGTTTTCTTCAATAAATAAATTTGCAGTCGGAAATCCAAGAACGCGACCTAACTGATCGCCTTTGATCACTTTCCCGTTCAATTGAAAGGCATAACCCAGAAATTCACTGGCAGTTTTAGCGTCTCCGCTTAAAATAGCATTTCTGATTTTGGTGGAACTTACCGCTACATCATTGATATCCTGTTCAGGGATTTCTTCAACATCAAAACCAAAGTCAGAAGCAAAGGATTGAAGCTCTTGAAGCCCCCCCTTGCGATCCTTTCCAAAACGGTGATCATAACCAATAATAATATGGCGGGTACCAATCTTTTCAACCAGTATTTCTTTGATATATTCCTGAGGTGTCAGGTTTGAAAAATCCCGGGTAAAAGGAGTAATGATCAGATGGTCTATTCCCAGTGCCGCAAGCTTTTCAGCCTTTTCATCCATTGTACTGATCAGTTTAATATTAAGATCGTCCGGATGAAGGATCATTCGCGGATGCGGAAAAAAGGTCAGAATTACTGTTTCTCCTCCACTTTTCTTTGCAACTTCCTGTACACGGCTGATGATCTTCTGATGCCCGATATGCACCCCATCAAAAGTGCCGATTGTAACTACGGCATTATGTATTTGTTTGAATTCGTCAATGTGATTATAAATCTTCATCTTTTGGGAGAGAGGGCAAAACTAAGAATAATATTATTTTATTTTGCCTGTTCTTTAAGCTGTCTGATATGATTTACCAGTTCCATTACTTCAAAAGCATTTTCGACATCATAATCTCCGCTTTTGGTGCGACGAAGTGATCT
>CAYJAM010000051.1:0-10761 GCA_964367725.1 uncultured Sphingobacterium sp.
GCCGGTTGCTGACCACACAGCACTAAATGTAGCAAGAGCTGAACTAACATTCGGAGCGAATGTATCGCCTGGTCTAAAGATTGACATACCACGACGTGGATCTGCAGGATCAAATGCATCAAATGCTCTTTTTGTAGCTAAGCCTGAACCGGTTGCTCCATTCACAGCAGGAAGATAACTTCCATTACGGCCATTGGAACCACTACCACCAATATCGGCAAATTGAACTTCAAAAATTGATTCCTTATTGTTTTCAAAACTGCGGTGCCATACTTCCTGGAAATTATCCATCAAACCATATCTGCCTGAATTGATTACCAGTAAAAAGTATTTCTCAGCATTGGCATAATCCTTATTATAAAGATAAACTTTGCCTAGTAATGCCTGAGCTGCACCTTTGGTTACTCTACCTAAATTAGCTCCACTATGTGAAACAGGAAGACCTGCTTCCGCTGCCAATAAATCAGCAATTATAACTTTATATACATCGGCAGCCGGTGTTCTTGCAACCAGAGATGCATCGGTATCAGGTAATGGTTGTGTAATCAATGGTACTGCACCAAAAATATTGACAAGATCAAAGTAGAAAAGAGCCCTTAGGAATTTAGCTTCCCCTACATATTGATTCTTTAATGCATCTGCCATATTTATTGCAGGAATATTCGCAATGGCAAGATTTGCCCTATAAACCCCTTCATACAAACCTCTCCACGTATCATGGATCTGATTCAGTGCCGGAAAGTATGTGAAATTATTATACTCCAACGGAACAGTGTTGGAGAGTAAAACCTCACCTGATGGTACATCATAAATCCGCTGAAGATTTATACTCCAGGCACTTTGAAGTGAAACATATATCGCATTTACTCCTAACTGAGCTCTTTCTGCGGAATTATAAAAACCTTCCTCCGTCAATGCATCCGGTGGTGACTTTTCTAAAAACTCCTTTTTACAACCTGCAAACAACAACAGCATTAACATGGTTGATATACCTAATTTTAGATTTTTCATATTCTTGTATTTTTAATTTCTTAATGAACTGATTAATAAGATAATTCTGCGATCTAAAAGATTAGAAAGTCAAATTAACTCCGAATGAATAAACACTAGGGATAGGAGTTGAACCTGTATCTACACCAAAAGCTAGTGGACTCATCGAGTCATCATTGAAACCTACTCCTCCCAATGTATCCGCATTGTAGTTAGGATACTTGGTAATAGTAAATAAGTTTTGTCCATTAAAATAAATTCTTGCATTTCTGGCACCTACCCTCTTGATCAAACTTTGAGGTAGTGTATAGCCTATCTGGAAATTCTGCATTCTTAAGAAATCTGCATCCAATACATAGTCAGACTGACTACGGTTGTTCTGGTTCGTATCCCCACGCACTGCCCGTGGAAGAGTATTGGATGTTCCAGGTCCTTTCCAGCGATTTAAAACAGTGGTTTTATTATTCCATTCGCCCTGCATGGTTTCAAGATAAACGCCCTGAGAATCATACAATTGTTTTCCACTGGTTCCATAAAAGCTCACATTGACGTCAAAACCTTTCCAGCTTGCATCAGCAGCAAAGCCGTAATCAAAATCAGGCCAAGGATCGCCAATATTGGTTCTGTCATTGGCATCGACTTTACCGTCACCATTAATATCCTTATATCTTCTGTCACCCGGCTTGGCACCAATCTGCGTTGGATGCGCATTAATCTCAGCCTGAGTCTGGAAGATACCATCATTAATATGACCATAGAAGTGAGACATTGGTAATCCCGGCAACGTGCGGGTATAGGTTCCTGAGTAGTACACATTCTCAACCAGGTTAATAATACTTGTACCAGCACCCAGTGAAATTACTTTATTTTGCACATTAGATAAGTTACCTGAAACGCCATACTTCAAATCACCACTACCCCCTCTGTAACCTAACAAGAATTCCAAACCCTTATTCTGCAATTGAGCAGCATTTTGGAAAGGTCCAGAATCACGGCCAAATCCGGTTACTGTTGAAATTGGTGTACGAACCAAAATTCCATCTGTATCTTTTATCCAGTAATCGGCAGTGAAATAAATTTTATTCTGAAGAAAGCTTAAATCTACCCCGATATTGCTTTGAGTAGTTGTTTCCCAACGAAGATTTGGATTACCTAAGTTGTTAACCACGGCTGCAGGAGCAAGCTGATCAGCACCAAAGAAATACCTGGCACTGGTTGAAACAACGGTCTGATTACTGTAGTTACCAATATCCTGGTTACCCAACCTTCCCCAGCTAGCTCTGACTTTTAAACCACTGATCAATTTGGAATCCTTCAGGAAATTTTCCTGATCCACGTTCCATCCAACAGCCAATGAAGGGAAATTTCCATATCGATTGGCATCACCAAATCGTGATGAACCATCACGACGGATAGTGGCAGTTATCAGATACCTGTCGAACAAAGTAATATTTGCTCTACCCAGGAAGGATCTGATTGCCCATTCATTTTCAGTTCCACCAATGGTAAACACTCCTGTACCTGCATTCAACACCTGAATATCATTACTTGGGAAATCTCTACGGGTACCATTAATACCATTACCATAAAAATTCTGTTGGGTAAAACCTCCAAGTAAATTGATCCTGTAGTTTTCTTTGATCACTTTGTTGTATGTCAAAGTATTTTCAACAAGGTACTCGTAGGATTCATTCAAACTAGTGCTTAACGACCTTGTGTTACTTCCTCTGTTATTCATCTGGAACTGAGGTACATAATTCTTAAATTTTCTAAGACCCATGTTTAAACCTGCATTTAACTTATACTCCAGATCAGGAAGAATCTTATAGGAAGCAAAAGCACTTCCAATGATCTTATTGTTATTGGTATAGGCACGGTTCATGTCACGGCGACCAAGAATATTATCCCTGTTATTCACACCGGTAGTTGCTGGGGATGGCCCGGCATAACCGCTATCATTAAGAGGATCATAAATCGGCATAGTAGGTGCAGCACCCATCATATATGCTAAATCCAGGTTATTACCAAAATTTAAATTAAGCCCCTCTTCTTTTGTTGCAATCAATGATTGACCAATAGTTAATTTTCCAATTTTAAAATCAGTTTTTACCCTTGAATAATATCGCTTATAAGTACGAAATGCCAATACACTTTCCTGATCAAAAATACCACCGGAAATAGAATAGTTAGCATTCTTTGAACCTCCAGAAACAGTAAGCGAATGATCCTGTATTGGTGCAGGATTAATCGCTGCATCCTGCCAATCGGTATTAGTTTTCAAATTATTAGCATCGTTCATTGCAGGTTGTAAAGGAAAGAAGTTTCCATTTACGTGAGCCTCATTGATTACATCTGCCATTTGCTGAGAATTCAGCAAAGGAATAAATTTATTGAAAGACTGAATACCGTAGTAAGAATTAAAACTGATTGAAGGAGCACGATCTCCTCCACTCTTTGTGGTGATTAGAATAACCCCGTTTGCAGATCTGGCACCATAAATCGCTGCTGCAGATCCATCTTTTAAAACAGTGGTTGATTCCACATCATTCGGATTGATACTGTTGATATCAGATGCTTCCATTGGCATACCATCTACAACATAAAGAGGACCTGATCCTCCAAAAGTATTTAATCCCCTGATACGAACGTTCACATTCTCGCCCGGATCTCCTGAAGTACTGGTGAATGCAACGCCGGCAACTTTTCCTTGCAATGCCTGGTTAATATTAGAAAATGACTGATCTTTAATCTCCTTTGCAGTTACAGAAACGACTGAACCAGTCAAGTCACTTTTCTTCTGTGTACCATAACCAACTACTACAACTTCCTGAAGTGATTCAGTATTTTGTTCCAAAGTAACGTCCAGGCTTGTACGCCCGCTCATACTCACTTCTTTAGTAGTATAACCAATATAGGTAAACACTAAAACACTTGATCCGTCAGGAACATTAATGGTGTAACGACCATTGGCATCGGTACTAACACCGACAGCAGTTCCTTTCACTTTAACACTAACACCGATCAATGATTCTCCTTTTGAATCGGTCACCTGGCCTTTCACTTCCGTTGGCGGTGCCTTTTCTGAAAGTCTCTTGATATCGATTAGTGCAGCAGATAATGAAGTCGCAGACTTTTGCTGTACAATAATGGTATTATTACTAATAGTATAGGTAAGGGACTGATTTGAAAAAGATTTTTCAAGTACATCCCTGAGTGGTGCATTACTAACATGGATACTCACCGGTTTGGCTTCGTTGATCAATGGAGTGATGTACACCAGATCGTAACCCGTTTGGGTTCCGATCTCTTTTAAGACCGTCTCAAGTTTGGCATTCTTAAATTTTAAGCTCACCGTTTGAGAGAATGATGCAGCACTACTTATTTGAAGTAGGGCTGTGACCAATAAAACAAAAGTTAGTTTTATCATCAACAAGAGTTTTATTATGTAATCAGATGGCCTACATAAGGTTAATGAATAGAATTTCATATCTTTGCGCGTTTGGGTTTAGTTAATACTTGTTCACAACAATTAAATTGGTAACCCGAATATGGTCAGGGGCGTTGCAACCGCTCCTGGCTTTTTTTGTAAGGTTACCATTAGCTTTTCTGGGTCTATCTCATCGCATAACAGTAATCCTCCTTCCTTCAACTTTAAAATGAACGGCATTAGTTAACTGAAGTACATTTAATACTTCATTAATATCTTTTGATCGTGAAATGTTTCCTCCGAAACCAACATCAGGAATATTTCCTGAATAATTAACTTCAACATTGTACCATCTTGACACCTTTCTCATGATACTCTGTATATCTTCATCTTTAAATAAAAAATATCCGTTCTTCCAGGCAGTTACTTCTTCTGTATCAGCTTCAATCACTTTAGACGATTTCAAAATAGGTTGAAATTGCTGCCCCGGACTTAATAAAACAACTCTGTCTTTATAAATAATCTTTACTGAACCTTCAATCAGTGTAGTTTTAAAGGTTTCTTCATCAGAATAAGAGTTGATATTAAACTGAGTACCTAAAACTTCAACAATCTGATCTTTCGTGATTACCTTAAATGGCTTATTTGGATTTTTAGCCACATCAAAAAAGGCTTCACCATTCAATTCAACTTCACGAGTATCTCCGGAAAACAAGGCAGGAAAGCGCAAAGATGAAGCTGAATTCAACCATACTTTACTTCCATCAGGCAAATTAATCTGATACTTCCCACCAAACGGAGTTTCAATTTTATTATAAATTACTTCTTGCGGCGATGCTTCTGACACAGAACTTGCATTCTCAGCAAATGAATACAGTAACTCGCCATCAGCAGTTTTTTGAATACTCACACCTGCCTGGTTCGCTAATAAACCTTTCTTTGCGTCTTCCAAAATAATTTTAGAACCATCAGAAAGGGTCAATACGGCTTTATCACCACCAGGTTTGATAATCGACTTTTCTTTTACAGTTTGGGATTTTGAAACTTTTACCTGTGTATCAATAGTTCTATTGGTATAAAAATACAGACCTATTGAAAGCATTGCCAGGATACTTGCAGCTACACCTACCTGATACCATGCTCTGATTACCTGTTTGCCAGATCTGTCAGTACCTGCTTCCTGTCCAAATTTATCGTCTGTGACAATATTTTGAAAAATTGTATCCTTTTCCCCTTCAGTCAGAGAAACACACTTCTTGAGCTTCCTTAGTTCCTGATCGATCGCAAAATTAAGGCTCTCATCATCACTGTCTGATCTTAAATAATCAAACAAGTGCTCAAATTCATTCCTGCTGATTTTTCCTTCAGCAAAAAGACCTAAAAGCTCATCTAATTTATTTTGATTCATTATCGCCCTTCGAAAACTCAATATGATTTAACGGTAATACACCCCAGCAATAAAAAAGGACTAGTCTTATTAAATATAAATTGAAAAAAAAATATAGAGAGGGATTCCTTCTAATAAAGGATAGAAAACGCTTTTTGCAATTGGGTTCTGAGAGTCTTAAGAGCAGAAACCAGGTGATTTTTAACAGTATTTCTGGATATATTGAGTTCTTCGGCTATTTCATCATAACTAAGTTCCTGTTGCCTGCTCATTCTGTATACTAGTTGCTGCTGCTTAGGAAGACTTGATAATACCTGTTCGGTAAATCGCTCAAGATCCTCCAGATAAACATGCTCTTCGGTTTCATTACTACATGTTTGAAGGTTAAGCCACATTTTTTCCATCGCACTTTGGGAATTGGCTACCTGACGAAGTACATTTAATGTTAGCCTGCGGGTAATGGTATACAGATATGGAGCAATTGGATATTGTGTGTCAAGCTTTTCACGGTTAATCCAAAGACTCATGAAAACTTCCTGTACAACCTCCTGGCATGGCTCCTTATCTTTCAGAAACCTGAAACTAAAGTAATAGAGTTTACTGGAATAGGAATCAAAAACTATACGAAATGCCACTTCATCTCCCTCCTTTATGCGGGTGATAAGTTCAAAATCGCAAATTTGATTTCTTTTCTGCATTATTTACAGTATTCAAACTAAATATAAAGTAAATATTGGAAATTATAATTAAAATATCCAATGAATTTAAAGCCTAAAGGATATCATAAATATTAATAAAAAATTATAATAACCTGTTTTTCAATATTTTATGAATAATACGAAGTCCTGAATTACATTAGAAGTGATATGCTTAATAATACTAGGTCAAATTATTAAGAACAAATAGGCAGCTATTATCCCGCTTTTTTAACTAAAAATGGCATATTTATCCGAAATTTAATAATTTTTGTTCGCAAAAAGAAATTTTGTAACATCTCAGTTATGAGTCTTTCGCTATAGTACTTTTATTGAAAATCTTCCTCACTTTCCAATGTTCTATCCAAGTGAAAAAGGTTCTCTATGAAATTACAATTATTAATAGTAAATATGTTTAATCAATCTTTTGCTTATAATGAAATCTATTCTTCTTGAAAAGTGCTATTTAGACTCACTAACCAATATTGAAAGAAAGAAATATTTACAAAAAGTTAGACTTGTTAAATTACTTCACACAGAAGGCGCAAAATCAAATGCGGATATTTGCAGAGTATTGAATATAAGCTCACCAACATCAATAATTCTGCTTAATGAACTTCTGGGTGAAGGGCTTATTGAAAAAAAAGGCAAAGGCAAATCAATTGGTGGAAGAAAGCCGGAATTGTATTCACTTCTTAATAATTCCTTTTATGTTCTCTGCATAGAAATGGATAGGTTTAAAACCGAAATGGCAATTCTTGACAACAATAACAATAATATAACAGGAATAAAAAGTTTTTCCCTGAGACTAACTAAAGATAAGAGTGCAATTAAACTCCTACATGAATTTGCAGAGCAATTAATAGCATCCTCCGGAATAGATACAAATAAATTGGTAGGAATCGGACTGGGTATGCCCGGGCTTGTGGATTCAAATGCAGGTAAGAATTATACCTATCTGGTTAGTAGTTCCGGTGATTCTAAAACCTTACAGGATATTCTGGAAGAAAAATTTAATAAGCCCGTCTATGTTCAGAATGATGTTAAAACCAATACACTGGCCGAGTGCAGATTCGGTCTAGCCCTAAATAAGAAGGATGCCTTAGTCTTGTTAATGGATTGGGGTATTGGACTTGGTATTATTATGGATGGTAAACTGCAGAGTGGAATGTCAGGTTTTGCAGGCGAGATTGGTCATATTCCTTTTGTAAAAGATGGTGAGCTTTGCCATTGTGGTAAAAGAGGCTGCCTCGAAACCGTTGCTTCGGGAATTGCACTGGCAAGAATGGCTAAAGAAGGAATAAAATCAGGGCAGACCTCCCTATTAAATGCCTTGTCTGAAGAAGAAATCGACCAGATTGAACCTCAGATTGTGATTGATGCTGCAAATAAAGGTGACCAGTATGCGATCAATATACTGTCGCAGGTTGGTGAGAATTTAGGAAAAGCTGTTGCAACCCTCATTCAATTATTTAACCCTGAACTTATTATACTTGGTGGTAAAATAGCTGAGGCAAAGCAATATATTACCATTCCGATGCGACATGCCATCAATACCTATTGCATGACCAGAATCAGAGAAAATACAAAAATTGTTCTCTCTACTTTAGGACATAGTGCAGGTATCCTTGGCTCAGCAAGTATAGTTATCGAAAATACATTTGAAAGGCAGATAGAACTTGCAAGCCAATAAAGCTCTGTTTTGATTGCATTAAAACAAAAAAAGCCTGGCAACAATTGCCAGGCTTTTTTTTTAGTTCTGTTCAGAATTAAATCAGCTTCTTCTCAAGCAGGTATTCAGCAATCTGTACTGCATTGGTTGCAGCACCCTTCCTAAGATTATCTGCAACTATCCAAAGGTTCAATGTCTTATCCTGAGATTCATCTCTTCTGATTCTTCCAACAAAAACTTCATCCTTTTCATGAGCGTCCATTGGCATTGGATACTTTAAGTTTGAAGGGTCATCCACAACGATTATTCCCTCCTCCTTTTCAAGTATTGAACGAACCTCTTTCAGGTCAAATTCATTTTCAAATTCAATATTAACTGATTCTGAATGTCCTCCCATAACCGGTATGCGAACTGTTGTTGCGGTTACACGAATTGAATCATCACTCATTATTTTTTTGGTTTCGAGAATCATCTTCATCTCCTCCTTAGTATAGCCATTCTCCTGAAAAACATCGATTTGTGGTATAACATTCAAATCGATTGGATAAGCATAAGCCATCGGACCATCAATCCCTTTACGCTCATTCATCATCTGGTCAACCGCTTTTACCCCTGTTCCGGTAACTGACTGATAAGTTGAAACTACAACGCGCTTGATTTTATATTTATCATGCAAAGGTTTTAAAACTACCACCATTTGTATGGTTGAACAGTTAGGATTGGCAATAATTTTGTCCTGAGCACTTAACTCATTTGCATTTACCTCTGGTACAATAAGTTTTTTAGAGGGATCCATCCGCCATGCTGATGAATTATCAATGACTGTTGTACCTGCTTCCGCGAAGCGGGGAGCATTTTCCAGCGAAGTACTGCCACCAGCAGAAAATAAGGCCACATCAGGCTTCATTGAAATGGCATCATCCATGGTCACAACAGTATACTTCTTTCCCTTAAATTCGATCTGTTTACCTGCACTCTTTGCTGAAGCTACTGGTATCAACTCACTTACCGGGAAATTGCGCTCTGCTAAAACCTTTAACATCACCGAACCTACCAGGCCGGTAGCGCCTACTACTGCGACTTTCATTTTTTAATTCTTTTTAGTGTTAAACATATAATAATTAAGCAAATATGGGAAATTGTTTGGGTTTTCTCCCGATTCCTGCCTGCACAGGTCAATTTTCATGTCAATTGTTACTATTATTCCCAAATCGTCGGTTAATTACCGTTAATAATAGTCCCATATACCGCATACTCATTCTATTTCTCAGGAATCTTAACAGGACTTAACTTAATTCTGTTTCTACCTGCCGGAAATGAAAAACATACTGATTATCCTTCTTATTTTTTACTGCCATACCAGCTTTAGTCAGATAGTTGACGATTTCTCTGATGGAGATTTTATTGTAAAGCCCCAATGGAATGGCAGCAATATGGGTGGAGATTTCAAAGTGATAAACAATCGTCTTAGGTCTGAATCAAATAAAGCATCCGGGAATTTCTACCTAAGTACTGCTAATACACTCGCTTTAAACTGCTATTGGGAATTCTGGATCAACCTGCAATTCAATACTTCGAGCTTAAACTATGCCGATATATACCTGATCTCCGATAAAGCTGATCTTCAGAGTGCAATGATCAATGGCTATTTCTTAAGAATAGGAAATACTGAAGATGAAATCAGCCTATACAAAAGGTCAGGTTCTGCAGGTAGCAGTATACGTATTATAGATGGGATCAATGGCTCGGTTGGATCAAGCAATAATACAGTCAAAATTCGCGTCAGCCGGAACCATCTCGGCCTTTTTACTTTGGATCGGGAAGTGATTGGTCCTAATTCGGGTAGCATCAATGAAGGTTCATTTGCTGACAACACCCATATCAATACCTCATCATTCGGGATCTTTATACAACAATCAACTGCTTCATTTTTTCAGAAACATTTCTTTGATGATTTCAAGATTGGAACACTGAATACAGATAGCATAGCTCCGACACTAAATATGGTCACTGTTCTTGACTCCAGCACTTTAGAGGTACGGTTCAGTGAAGCCATGGACAGCCTGAGTGTAAAAGACAAAACAAATTATAATATCAATAATTTCCCAGGCCATATAGTGCAAATAGATACAGAAACCGATCCACAGAAATACAAGATTCGGCTTTCAGAACCTTTGAATACCGGCAATTTTATACTGACTGTACTAAACCTGAGTGATAGAAACGGGAATAAGATAAAATCAACTAACTCCTATACATTTAACTACATAAAACCATATTATGGAAGCTTAGGGGATATCATAATTAATGAAATATTTCCCGATCCATCACCACAAATCGACCTGCCTTCAGTCGAATTTGTCGAATTAATTAACACTAGTGAGAAGACAATCTCTTTAAACAACTGGAAATTTCTGGATCCTTTAAGCACAGCAACCTTGGGCAATATCAGCATTGCACCCGGTTCCATATTAATATTATGCTCAAAAACAGACACTTCTGAATTTAAAAAATTTGGCAATGTTCTGGGAATTTCACCCTGGCCAGGTTTAAACAATAGCAGTGATATCCTTAAACTGAAGAATTCGCA
>CAYJAM010000052.1:0-10691 GCA_964367725.1 uncultured Sphingobacterium sp.
CGCAAAATTCGCCTCATAATTATTCGGGTTGATAGTTAAAATTACTTTATAGTATTCTTCTGCTTTCGTTACATCACCAGTCATTTCATGTGAAAACCCTGCCAGATAGTTCAAATTGATGTTATTTTCATCTAATTTAAGAGCCTGACTCGTAAATTTAATTATTTCCTGATAATCATTTCTAATCAACAAAATATTCAGCAGTTTAAACACCAGGTCGCGATTGGCAGGATACTGCCTGCTACCTTCAGAAAGCACTCTGATTGTATTTTTTTCATCATTTAGCGACTCATAAAGATTCGCCAGTACCATAAAATACTCTGGCTTTGGCTTTTGGGTAATTAATTTTTCATAATATCCAACTGAACGAAGATAATTACCTGTTTCCTGGCAGAGAAGAGCAAGATTATGTGTAATTGTAATATTGTCCTTATCAATCGTGTCAAGTATGCTAAAATACTTCAATGCCTCGGCAAAATTTCGGTTTTTGAATGTAGTATTTGCCCGGTATAAATAAGTTTGCTTTAGCTGTGTTTCGATATATGAAATCTGATCCTTGACATCTTCTGCAAATTTGGAACCATACACTCTTTTCATAGAAAAAAGAGTTTCCTCCAAAGGATCCTTTTTATAGGTGTATTTTAAATTTGAATCCACTCTGGCAAGCGTAGCATATACCAGACTTCTTACAAGGTTATTCCTGAAAGCTGCAGAATCAGATCTGGTTTTAAAAGTGTTATCTATGAGTTTGCGGGCATTCTCCAGTTTTTTAATATCCTTAGTCTCGGAATATTGTACAAAACTATTCATAGCCTCCTTGATTACAAGAGCCTGATTCTGAGTCTGGGCATTTACACTGCCCAGACTCAGAAAAATATTAAATATAAAAAGTATAAATACCTTATACATTAAATTATTCTTCCGTTTTACTTTCCTGATCGTCTGAATTCAGATCTATTCCTGTTTCATTCTCTGAAGATTCTGTATCATCAGCTTCTTCATCTTCATGTTCAACTTTTGCTATGGAGGCAATGGAATCATCTCCTTTGAATGTGATCAAACGAACTCCCTGGGTAGCACGACCCATTACCCTCAAATCACTCACCCCAATTCTTATTACAATGCCTGATTTATTAATTATCATTAAATCATCAATATCTGTAACATCCTTAATAGCAACCAGTTCACCGGTTTTTTCGGTTACATTGATTGTTTTAACACCTTTTCCTCCCCTATTGGTTACACGATAATCATCGATATCTGTACGTTTACCATATCCCTTTTCAGAAACAACCAGAACAGTTACCTCCGGATTGTTCACACTAATCATACCAACAACTTCATCATTAATGTTTGCCAATGTAATTCCACGAACTCCAGTAGCGGTTCGACCCATCGGACGAACAGTAGATTCATTGAACCTGATTGCACGGCCAGAACGCAAAGCCATCACAATTTCACTCGTTCCGGTTGTTAAACAAGCTTCAAGCAACTGATCACCTTCATTAATATTAATGGCATTGATTCCGTTTGCCCTTGGACGGGAATAAGCTTCAAGGGAAGTCTTCTTAATCGTTCCCTTCTTAGTACACATAATTATAAAGTTGTTCTCCAAATAATCCTGATCTTTCAGGTTAACAACTTTGATATAGGCTTTTATGTTCTCCTCTTTTGGAATATTGATTACATTCTGTATTGCCCTACCCTTACTGGTTCGTGTTCCTTCAGGTATTTCAAAGACCCTTAACCAGAAACATTTACCTGTTTCTGTGAAGAAGAGCATATAGTTATGATTTGTGGCGATAAGTATATGTTCAATAAAATCCTTATCTCTTGATTGAGAACCCATCGAACCCTTTCCGCCTCTGCCCTGCTTACGATATTCTGTTAAAGGTGTTCTTTTAATATATCCTTCGTGGGATATGGTAATAACAACCTCCTCATCCACAATAAAGTCTTCCATCCGCATATCTTCAGCAGAATGTGTAATTGAAGTACGTCGCTCATCACCGAATTTATCGCGTATTTCGGTTAATTCATCAGTAATAATCTGCATACGTAAACCTTCATCTGCCAAAACTGACTTCAAATACTCAATGGTATTCATTAATTCAGCATACTCTTCCTTGATTTTATCTCGTTCCAGACCTGTTAAACGACGAAGAGTCATGTCCAGAATCGCCCTTGCCTGAATATCAGAAAGATTAAAGCTTTCCATTAAGCTGACACGGGCATCGTCAGGACTATTTGATGCGCGGATTAATTTAATAACCTCATCCAGATGATCTAGTGCTATTAATAATCCCTCCAGAATATGAGCTCTTTTTTCGGCTTCGGCAAGATCGAATTTAGTTCTTCGAATTACCACCTCATGGCGATGATCAACAAAGTGCCTGATCAGATCTTTGAGATTTAGCATCATCGGCCGGCCATTCACCAAGGCGATATTATTAACACTAAATGATGTTTGAAGCGCGGTATATTTGAAAAGGTTATTCAGTACTACTGAAGCATTAGCATCACGTTTAATTTCATAAACGATGCGCATTCCATCTCTGTCAGACTCATCCCTGATCTCAGAAATTCCCTCTATTTTTTTATCATTAACAAGACCGGCAGTTTGCTCGATCATGTTTGCCTTATTAACCTGATATGGAATCTCGTTCACAATTATTCGTTCACGATCGCCTTTATAAACTTCAATTTCGGCTTTAGCACGCATAACAATTCTGCCTCTGCCTGTCTCAAATGCTTCCTGAACTCCTGAATAACCATAGATAATTCCTCCGGTTGGAAAATCCGGAGCTTTAACATGTTGCATGAGATCAGCCACAGTAACATCTCTATTTTCGATGTAGGCTATTGTTGCATTGACAACCTCGGTTAAATTGTGTGGCGGCATATTAGTAGCCATACCAACTGCAATACCCGAAGCACCATTAACCAGTAAGTTTGGTATACGTGAAGGAAGAACTGTCGGCTCTTCAAGTGTATCATCAAAATTTAGTTGAAAATCAACGGTATCCTTATTGATATCAGCAAGCATCTCTTCTGCGAGCTTTTTTAACCTTGCTTCAGTGTAACGCATTGCTGCAGGAGAATCACCGTCTATTGATCCGAAGTTACCCTGGCCATCAACCATTGGATAACGTAAACTCCAGTCTTGGGCCATACGGACCATTGCAAAATAAACTGAAGAATCACCGTGCGGATGGTATTTACCTAAAACATCACCGACAATACGTGCTGATTTCTTATGGGGCTTGGTACTTGTAACGCCAAGATCAAGCATACCATAAAGCACACGGCGGTGTACAGGCTTGAGTCCATCACGAACATCCGGTAATGCGCGGGAAACAATAACAGACATCGAATAATCAATGTATGCTGACTTCATTTCCTCTTCTATATTAATTGGAATTATTCTATCGTTCTGGGGTACCAAATTGTCGTTTTCTGTATCTTCAGCCATGTTCTACCTAAGTTCTGATTAATAAATTTTAGTATTAAAACAGGAATAATTATCTGTTAAAATAAAACCGCTTTTCAGCCTTGCGAAGTTAATAAATTTCATGGTTTAATGAGGCAGTTTCGAAAAATATTCCATTGAGATCTGCACCTCTGGCAGCGCCCGAGGATGAGTTAAAATTTAGAGGCTGATGTAGTAAGAAATTAAATAATTTATTTCAAATTAGATCAAAATGGACATGAAACTAATTTTTAAAAGTCTCATTTAATGCCTTTTTATAGGTCTCCAGAGCACGTTTTCTGGCAAATTCATGCTGAACAATTGGCATCAGGTAATCTATTTTGAAATCTCTTATCCAGGTTTTTATATAAATTAATTTGGGATCAAATTTGATTGTTTGAGCTGTAGGGTTGAATATCCTGAAATATGGTGCTGAATCACAACCACTACCTGATGCCCATTGCCAGTTACCATTATTTGAAGAAAGTTCAAAATCTAGGAGCTTCCTTGCAAAATAGGCCTCTCCCCATCTCCAGTCGATCAATAAATGCTTACATAGAAAACTGGCAACAATCATTCTAACCCTATTATGCATCAGGCCTGTTTCGTTTAACTGTCGCATACCGGCATCCACAATTGGATAACCGGTTTCTCCCCTGCACCAGGCTTCAAATTCCCGCTCATCATTCCTCCATTGTATCTGATCATACTTTTTCTTGAAACTACTTTGAACAACATAAGGATAGTGATAAAGGATCATCATAAAAAACTCACGCCATATCAATTCATTTAGCCATTGTTCATTCCACTGAACAGCCATTTTTACCAGATAACGAATACTTATGGTTCCAAAACGCAAGTGTACACTGATCTGACTTGTACCATTTAAAGATGGAAGATTTCTCGTTAAATGATAGTTCCGTATAAGATCTTCTGAAATATTATATGTTGGTAAATTAAACTCAGGAAGGTCAAAACCAATATCTTCAAGTCCAGGCACTGATAAATGCTTTATCTGAAGGCATTTTGATAAATACTTTTCAGATGGATACTCCGGAAGGTTTAATTTGGAAAAAGCCTCCTTCCAGCGTCTGGAAAATGGGGTGAAAACAGTATAAGGAGTCCCATCAGACTTCATGATATCCGACTTCTCGAAAATTACCTGATCCTTGAAAGTATGGAATTTAATACCTGCTCCTGACAGATATTCAGAAACTTTTGAATCACGATCTAATGCATAAGGCTCATAATCATGATTGGCATAAACCTCTTTTAAGTCATATTGCTCATTCAGCTTCTCAAAAGCAGGTATTACCTGATCATGAATTACCAATAATGATGAACCATAAACTTTCAGTTCATCATTTAGATGCTTAAGCTGATTATGGATAAAAAGTATTCTTTTGTCATCCCTGTCTGTAAGTTTATTCAGAATTTCAGGATCAAAAATAAAGACCGGTAAGACCGGATAATTACCAACCAATGCATGATATAGTGCAGCCTGATCATTTAGTCGTAAATCCCTCCTTAACCAACAAATACTTATCTCTTTCTTCATCTATGAAATAGAATTCGCTGGAAATTAATGAGAGTAGATTTCTGATAAAGCGGCATCAAGACCCTGATAACGAAAACGGAAGCCCATATCCAACAGTTTCTGAGGTGAAGTCCTTGTGCTATTGAGAATTACTGTACTCATTTCACCGAGCATGGTCTTCAGCACGAACTCAGGAACATTTACAGGCCATACCGGTCTGAAGAGCTTCTTTGCCAATATTTTGGTAAACTCATAATTAGTTACCGGATATGGAGTACAGGCATTAAAAGTCCCTGTATAATCAGAATTTTCTATTGCCTTTTCAAAAATTGACACTAAATCCGTGAGATGTATCCAGGGCATCCACTGTTTTCCCGATCCCAAAGGAGCACCGACAAAAAAACTTACGGGTCTTGCAAGTTCTGAAAGCGCCCCACCCTGTTTTGAAAGTACGATTCCGATTCTCAGTTTAACTACCCTCATGCCTGATTTCAATCCTTCGTCTACAGCGGCTTCCCATTGCTTGCAGCAATCTGCCAAAAATCCCGTTCCACTTTCAGTGTTCTCATAAAGTATTTCATCATTTCTATCACCATAATAACCTACTGCTGAAGCAGATATAAATGTTTTAATAGGAGCTTTAATGGCCTCTATTGTATTATATAGTAACTGGGTAGACCTGATTCTGCTATCAACAATTTCCTGCTTTCGTTGTTTGGTCCAACGCTTATCGGCAATACCCGCGCCGGCAAGATGAATGATGGTATCTATTCCCTCAAAGGCTTTCAGATCAACTAATTGCTTATCTATATCCCAGTTATAGGTGCTTACACCTTTGAAATTTGATGTTTGTCTCGAAAGCACAGAGACTCTATGACCTTTTTCCAGCAGGTTTTTAATAAGTCTGGTACCTATCAGGCCACTTGCCCCTGTTATTAGGATACTTCTGCTTGAATTAATATCAGCGTTCATAGTGCAATTATAAAAGTCAATTATTTATTAATACAACAGATTAAAATTATTCATTAATCCAAAAAAACTGAACTCAGATCAATTCGCGAAAATTTTGTTTAGTGCCATTTCGCGGAAACGAAAGATATCTTTTACCTTTTCCCTGACGAATAAATTATGTGCTAATTGCCCGATTATGCCGAATGGAATCTGATATTTTATTTCATCTTTCATTAGAGTTCCATTTTCTTGTTCAATAAAGGTATGGGTATGCTCCCATATTTTGTAAGGTCCTTTCAATTGCCTGTCTGCGAAGCTATGCGGCTTATTAACTTTAATAATCTCAGTTTGCCATTTCAATGGAATTCCAAATGCAGGTTTTACAATATAATCTATTATCATGCCTTCATAAATCTCCTTTTCATCAAGATTACTTAAAATTTTAAACTCCATTTCAGGCGGAGTAATACGGGCAAGATTTTTTGCAGATGAAAAGAAATCCCATGCAACATCTATACTTACTGGTAAAAGATGTTCAGTTTTAAAATAATATATCATGGTTTGATTTAATAATGCTTGGTATGTTCGATTAACTTATGAAAGCAAATTTTAAGCCATTCTGTAAACTTTTCAGGATGCAATTGAATTTCCTTTTCAAGCTCAATTAGATTAATATATTTCCAATCCTTTACTTCTGTATAATTCAGCACTGGCAAGTCGTCAGTATACCCAACATAAACATGATCAAATTCATGCTCAGTGAGTCCATTGGAAAACTCACACCTGTAGATAAAACTGAAACTAAACTCCAGATCACACCTCATACCCATTTCTTCCATTAATCTGCGTTTACAAGAATCGATCGTATTCTCACCAGGTTTGGGGTGACTGCAACAAGTATTTGTCCAAAGTCCCGGAGAATGATATTTTCCATCTGCTCTTTGCTGCAGGATAAGTTCATTTTTAGAGTTAAATACAAAAACTGAAAATGCCCTGTGCAGAAGTCCAAGCTGATGCACTGAAAGCTTATCCTGTACACCACTTTCATTATCCTGCTTATCGACAAGAATTACTAATTCATCAGCTCCTTCAAAAGTCTCTTTCATTATTAGTTTGCTCTGTTAAGGTAATTACTGATTATGTTTTTAAGCTTTTGATCCTTCAAACTGTTGAGGGACTGAACTAAGAACAATTTGTCCCTTTCCTTATCTTCACTATAATTTAAGAATGAAGGCACATTGGTTTGAATTGTATACCTAAGAAATCTCAACTCTACATTTTTCTGGTCAAACTCAATCGCCTTCTCAAGCATCAGTTTACCCTTTTTAAAATATGATAATTTACTAAAGGGGTTAATCAAATGTTTGGCCATCATCATGGTCGCGCTTGCTCTGTATCCTAAAAACAAGGCATTATTCTTGTCATTATAAGGCTTCAAGAGTTCAATAAGTTCAACACATACTTTTTGAGATGATTCTGCTTTATGAAATAAAATCCGCACATCTTCAATCCCGGGAGTTTTTGTTGAACTCAAAAAGCCATGAATTAGAAAAAAACAAAGCAGGTAAGACTTCACACCCAGTTTAATTTATTCTGAACCATACAATTGACCATAATTCCAAGTTTCTTACCATTGTTTATTCGAACTCTTTCGGTCAATACTTGTTTAGGTGGGAGTTTCTTTATCTTATTGAACAAAGCTTTATAATAAACATAAGCCAGGTATACCCCTCCCCTTGAGGTGCTTGGAAGCATTTTTATCCCTTTTAATGCTATTCTAAAATCATTTTCTATATCCTGTTCTATTTGTTCCTTGGCAGCCAATGTAAATTCAGAAATATCCACATCCGGAAAATAGGTTCTTCCTAAAACATGGTAGTCATCTTTCATATCTCTAAGAAAATTTACTTTTTGAAAAGCAGCCCCAAGTTTCATAGCGTAAGGTTTAAGCTCATTAAATTGGTCGATATTGCCCCCCGTAAACACATGAAGGCACATAAGTCCAACAACTTCTGCCGAGCCCAAAATATACTGCTGATACTTTTCAGCGGTATAATCAACCTTCTCCAGATCCATCTCCATACTTTGTAAAAAGGTTTCAACCAAATCCAAACCAATATTGTATTGATGAACTGCATTTTGGAAGGAATTCAGAATAGGGTTCAGTGAAATCCGGTTTTCTATAGCCTGATATGTTTCAATCTTGAATTTTGCAAGGAGCTGTTTCTTATCAAAACCCTCAAAGCTGTCTACAATCTCATCAGCTAGACGTACAAAACCATAAATAGAATAAACAGAATCTCTCAGGCTGTTACTTAGACAGTATATCCCCAATGAAAAGCTTGTGCTATATGCCCTCGTTGTCATTTTACTGACTTGTAAAGAAAGATTATCAAACAGAATTTTCATCTATTTTTGAGTTAAATGTTTAATCATTTGTCCGGCAGCCACTTTGCCCGAAATAATTGATGGTGGTACTCCCGGTCCGGGAACTGTAAGCTGCCCGGTATAGAACAGATTTTTCACCTTCTTATTTCTAATACTGGGTTTTAAATTTGCCGTTTGCAATAAGGTATTTGCCAATCCATAGGCATTTCCTTTATATGCATTGTAATCAGTTATAAAATCACTGGCACAATAGGATCTTTTATAATCAATTAACTGGTTAATATCTTCCTGAATATGTTGGTTCAATCGAGCGATCATCAGATTAAAATATTTTTCACGAAGCTCCTCATTGTCTGTGAGTCCCGGAGCCAAAGGCATTAAAAGAAACAAATTCTCATTGCCTTCGGGTGCAATATTGTCATCTGACTTCGAGGGGCAGCAGACATAAAAAAGTGGCTTTGCTGGCCATTGTGGTTTTTTATAAATCTCGATAGCATGTAGCTCGAGATCTTCATCAAAGAAAAGAGTGTGGTGACTAAGCTTTTCGATCTTTTTATTCAATCCGATATAGAAAATGAGGCATGATGGAGCAAAAACTTTGTTTTTCCAATAGTTTTCATTGTAATTCCTATATTTCACATCCAGTAATTTACTTTCAACATGGTGATAATCTGCAGATGCAATAATCGCATCACAATCTATCCTGTTGCCATTGACCATTATTCCGCTTGCCAGATTATTTTCAATAATTATTTTTTCAACAGGTGAATCCAAATGAATCCTGGTACCATTTCGCTTGGCAACCTCGAGAAAACCTTCAATTACCTTCCCAAAACCTCCGTCAGGATACCATGTACCAAGTTTAAGCCCGGCATAATTCATTAAACTGTAGAGTGCAGGGGTGTCCTGTGGCATGGCGCCAAGAAAAAGTACCGGGAACTCCATCAAGGCAATCAATCTGGGATCACTGAAGAACTTTCTGACATGTTTTCTGAACGAACTGAATACCTGAAGTCGGAAAGTACCTTTAATAAGATCAAGATCTGCGAACTCCATCAAAGACAATCCAGGTTTGTAAACTAGGCTGACCATACCAGTTTCATATTTGAACTTTGCCTCTTCCATAAACCTATCAAGCTGAAGGGAACTACCCTTTTCAATAGACTCAAACATTTGGGATAGCTCAGCATAATTTTCAGGAACCCTCATAATCTCAGATTGAGGGAATACAATATCAAAAGAAGGGTTTAAAAGCTTTAATTGATAAAAATCAGCTGCCTTATAACCAAAATCAGAGAAAAATTTCTCAAAAACATCTGGCATCCAGTACCAGCTCGGACCCATGTCAAAAACATATCCTTTGTCTTTTAGCTGCCTTGCCCGGCCACCCGGCTGTGGATTTTTTTCATAGACATGTACTTCATGCCCTGCTGCAGACAAATATGAAGCTGCACTTAAACCTGAAAAACCTGATCCTATGACAATAATTTTTGACATTATCTACTTAAATTATTGCTTAAAACTTCATTTAAACCAAGAATTCTTTCTATATCCGCTACCGAAGACAGGTATTCAGAATTTGGTGGATATTTTATGCTTGAAATTAATTTATGATTACCGGCAAGATATATTTTATCACCTGTAAAGTACTCATTTATAATTCCAATATCCTTTTGAATCTGTTCTGGCAGATCAAAATGAACCAGAAACATCAATAAATAATCTGGCCTGGTTTCAACAACAGCAGATTTTAAGGATTTTATCGGGACATTACTACCCAGATAGATCACTTTATGACCTGAAAGCCTGATTAAAAAATTAGCATATAATAATGGTAATTCATGGAATTCATTCTCTGGAAGGAAAAGCAGCCAGGTTTTTTTTGTTGAATCAGCTAAGGGCAATGAATCTATAGCTGCCGATAATTTTTGATGAAATATATTGCTTATAAAATGTTCACTTGTTGTAGGAAGGATATCACTTGCCCAAAGTAAACCTATTCGTGTCATTAAAGGATATATAACATTTTTGTATGTATCCCTAATTCCATAGGCTGAAAAACTTAAAGAAAGTATATGTTCAAAATGACCTGAATCAAATGACATCCCAGCGGCAATTAGCTGGATTATATAGTACTCTGCAGTATCATTTGAATCAAGTCGTCCGGAATCATGAATCATTGAGAATAAAGTTTCATCACTCATAGAACATAGTTGGGAAACTTTATGCCCCTGTTCCATCAGACTAACAATATTAAGAAGACGTCTTAACTGCTTATCGTCATAATATCTTGTATTCCCCTCAGAACGTTCAGGCTTGAATGAATTATATCTCTTCTCCCATATT
>CAYJAM010000053.1:0-444 GCA_964367725.1 uncultured Sphingobacterium sp.
TTTTATCTATATAGATACCGGAGCAATGTACCGTGCAGTGACGCTGTATTTTCTAAGGCATCAAATTGAATTAAATGATGCACTTGCTGTGGAAAATGCTCTGGATAATATTCACATTAACTTTGACTACCGTGATGAACAAACTTTTGTCTTTTTAAATGAGGAAGATATATCTGAAGAAATAAGACAAATGCCTGTTTCTGAAAAAGTGAGTCAGGTTAGTGCAATCAAAGCTGTACGTACAGAAATGGTTAGACAGCAGCAAAGAATGGGTAAATCCAAAAATATAATAATGGATGGCCGTGACATAGGTACTGTAGTCTTTCCGGATGCTACACTAAAATTTTTCATGACTGCTGACCCGCAGATTCGTGCCGAAAGACGATATAAAGAACTGATCAATAAAGGTGAAAAAGTTTGTTTGGAAGAGATCTTTGGCTTTCT
>CAYJAM010000053.1:454-10674 GCA_964367725.1 uncultured Sphingobacterium sp.
GATACTACCAGGGAAGAAAGTCCCCTGATACAGGCAGCGGATGCAATTGTTCTTGATAACTCAAATATAGATCAGGAAATGCAACTGGAATTTGCTTTATCGTATATAAGACCATTATTGAGCAGTAAAAGTACAGAACAATAGCTCTCAATTCATTTCAAGGGTGCTTTTGAGAGCAATTACTGATCAGTTATGCCATCCTTAAGGGCTAAATATCTAATTTCCTCAGCCTTAATGAAAATAAAGCATAGAAATGTTTTTTATTAAAAATCTTATTTTCTACCTTTGCAGTCCGATTTAATAATCGGAAAAAGGAGATAAATTAATTAATGGCCAAAAAACTAGAAGCCGAAAAGGAGTTGACTGCTAAACAAGCGGAGCTACAAGGCGAAGAAACCACTACGGTTAAACAAAAGGAAACCATTGAATCAGAAGCTGATTCAGTGTCGATCGAAGAGATCAAATCAAAAACACTCATCACCCCTTCAGGCGATTTCGACTGGGATGCTGATGACAAAGGATTCGGCAATTACAGTGCTGCAGACCGTGAAAAGTTTGAGGAAATGTATGCCGGAACTTTTAACTCGATCAACAAAGGCGAGATTATCTCGGGAGTTGTTGTATCGATCAACAACAAAGATGTGGTATTGAACATCGGATTTAAATCTGATGGTTTGGTATCAGTATCTGAATTCCGTGATACACCTGACTTGAAAATCGGTGACACTGTTGATGTGTTTGTAGAATCACAGGAAGATGCTAACGGACAGTTGGTATTATCCCGTAAGCGTGCAAAAACACAACGTTCATGGGAAACAATCAATGAAGCTTTGGATCAGGACAAGATCATTACTGGTTTTGTTAAGAGCCGTACAAAAGGTGGATTAATTGTGGATATTATGGGTGTTGAAGCTTTCCTTCCGGGATCGCAGATCGACATCAAACCTATCCGTGATTATGACATTTACGTGGGTAAAACAATGGAATTCAAGGTTGTTAAAATCAATCATGAGTTCAAAAACGTTGTAGTATCACACAAAGTGTTGATTGAAGACGATTTAGAAAATCAAAAAACTGAGATCGTTGCAAAACTGGAAAAAGGACAAGTACTTGAAGGTACAGTTAAAAACATTACCGATTTCGGTGTGTTTATTGACCTTGGTGGCGTAGACGGTTTATTACACATAACTGATATTTCATGGGGCCGCATAGAGCATCCACGTGAGGTATTAAACCTTGATCAGAAGATCAATGTTGTTGTTTTAGACTTTGATGACGAGAAAAAACGTATCGCATTAGGATTAAAACAATTAACTCCACACCCTTGGGAAGCATTAGATACGGCATTAGAGATCGGATCTAAAGTTAAAGGAAGAATCGTAACTGTTGCAGATTACGGTGCATTCCTTGAAATTACTCCGGGTGTTGAAGGTTTGATTCACGTATCTGAAATGTCATGGTCTCAAAATCTTCGTAACCCACAGGAATTCCTGAAAGTTGGTGACGAGGTAGAAGCTCAGGTATTGACTTTAGATCGTAACGAGCGTAAAATGAGCCTTGGTATCAAACAACTTACTCCTGATCCATGGAAAAACATCGGTGAGCGCTACCCTATCGGAAGCAAGCACAAAGCTGTTGTTAAGAACATGACCAATTTTGGGGTATTTGTTGAAATCGAAGAAGGTATCGACGGATTGATTCATATTTCTGATCTTTCATGGTCTAAGAAAGTTAACCACCCTAATGAATTCACTAAAGTAGGTGAAGAATTAGATGTGGTTGTTTTAGAACTTGATGAGGCTAACCGTAAACTGAGCTTAGGCCACAAACAGTTAGAAGAAAATCCTTGGGAAACTTTTGAAACTGTATTCACACTGGATTCTATCCACGAAGGTACCGTGTTAAAAGTAACTGATAAAGGTGCGATCATTGCTTTACCATATGGTGTTGAAGGATTTGCTCCTACAAAACATATGGTTAAAGAAGATGGCAGTTCAGTTAAAGCTGAGGAAACTGCAGAATTTAGAATCATTGAATTTAACAAAGACTCCAAGCGTATTGTAGTTTCTCATGCCCGTATCTGGGAAGAGGCTAAAGCTGAAGAGCGCAAAGAAGAATTCAACGCTAAAAAGAAAGAAGCTAAAGCAACAACTACAGCCGTTAAAAAGGTAAAAGAGTCTGTTGAAAAATCAACTTTAGGTGATCTGGGCGTATTGGCACAATTGAAAGAGAAGATGGAAGGTGCAGAAAGTAAAGCCAAGAAAGCTAAGAAAACTGAAGAAGATGCAGCTGCAAGTACTGAAGTAGCAGAAGCTTCTGAAGAAAAAGCAGAATAAGCTAAATTCTTATATTATTGAAAGCCCTGATGAAAATCAGGGCTTTTTTGTTTTATCGCCCCTCCATTTCCCATTTCCTATTTCCATACCTAAAACCTAAACTGTAAACATTTATCTTTCTCCTTTTATCTTTTTTCCCTACTTTTGCTCAAATTACACCAAGATGCAAAGATTAACACTGCTAGACGGTCCGAAATTCCAGATCACCATACAGCGCCTTTGCCATCAGTTAATTGAAAATCACAATCTTTTTGAGAACTCTGTCATACTCGGTATTCAGCCGCGTGGAATTTTTCTTGCGAAACGTATTGTTGAGGAATTAAAAACCAGCCTTCCTGAAGTTAAGATTGAAAGCGGAAACCTTGACATCACATTTTTCAGGGATGATTTTCGTCGCAAGGATGGATTATTGATACCCAGCAGTACAGAAATCGATTTTATTATAGAAGGCAAAAAGGTCATTCTTGTGGATGATGTATTATGGACCGGCAGAACCATCAGGGCTGCGATGGATGCATTACAATCCTTTGGAAGACCAGAAAAAGTTGAACTTCTGACTCTTGTCGACAGACGTTTTTCGAGGCACCTGCCAATTGAAGCCGATTATATCGGAATTAAGGTTGACACCATTGCCTCACAGAAAGTTATCGTAAGCTGGAAGGAAACTGATCAAGAGGACAAAGTTATCTTACTATCGGAAAAATAATGGCAGAAGCAATTCAAACCTTAAGCACTAAACACCTGCTGGGAATAAAAGATCTCACCTTAAGAGATATTGAATTGATATTTGAAACTGCCGATACATTTAAGGATGTTCTGAACAGACCCATAAAAAAGGTTCCCTCTCTGCGTGATATTACCATTGCCAATATTTTCTTTGAAAACTCGACCCGAACACGGCTTTCCTTTGAACTTGCTCAGAAAAGGCTTTCGGCCGACATAGTAAATTTCGCCGCTTCCTCCTCCTCTGTCAGTAAAGGAGAGACCCTGATCGATACTGTGAACAATATACTGTCAATGAAGGTTGACATGGTGGTTATGAGACATCCCTACCCTGGTGCAGGAGTATTTTTAAGTAAACATGTTGATGCGCAGATCGTGAATGCCGGAGATGGTGCGCATGAACATCCAACACAGGCACTTCTGGATGCCTTTTCTATCAGAGAACGATATGGAGAGGTAAGAGGAAAGAAAATAGCGATTATTGGTGATGTGCTCCATTCGAGAGTTGCCCTTTCAAATATTCTTTGCCTTCACAAATTAGGTGCTGAGGTAATGGTCTGCGGTCCGAGTACTTTAATCCCCCGATATATTGAAACATTGGGTGTAAAAGTTGAGCATGACCTTATAAAAGCCCTAAACTGGTGTGATGTTGCCAATATGCTACGTATACAACTCGAACGGCAGGATATAAAATATTTCCCATCTCTAAGGGAATACTCAATGATGTATGGTTTAAATAAACAAATCCTTAATTCACTGGACAAGGAAATCACGGTAATGCATCCCGGACCGATTAACCGCGGAGTAGAAATCACAAGCGATGTTGCCGATAGTAAACAGTCAATCATACTCGACCAGGTAGAAAATGGGGTTGCTATCCGAATGGCGGTATTGTATCTGCTGGCGAACCAGCGAAGCAAATAAATCTATTTTTTACAATCTGTGCTTTCAGATTTTTTGCTCTCCAATAACATCAGTTATTATTTTTCGTTATAACTCTGTTTTCAACACATGTTAATTACTAATGTGAATAGCCTAAAGGCCTTTCGAGTAAATTAGCGATAATTATTTTGGTTACTTATGCTCAGACAATACGCAATTTTCACTCTCCTGCTTACATTATTTGCTGCTCCTCTCCTTGCTCAAAATACTGCCTGGATTGAAATAAATCAGTATTATAAAGGAGGGATAGAATTATTGGATCAAGGGAAATACGCCGCAGCTTCGCAACAGTTCAGCCGCGTCGAACGATTTGAACAAACCAGCTCTGCCCGGCCAGAATCCAATCCGGATTTAAGTCTGCTGAAAGAAAATGCTCAATTCTATATTGCCTTATGTGCACTTGAATTAGATAACAGTGATGCAGAATCGTTATTTTCTGATTTTATAGATAAATACCCTTCAAGTAATTATACAAAACTGGCTTATTATCATCTTGGGAGATCTTATTTTACCAGGAAGAACTATCCTAAAGTTATCGAATGGTTAACAAAACTGGAGGGGAATAATATTTCAGGAAAAGAATCCTCTGAGTACAGGTACAAACTGGCTTACTCCTATTTCGAGATCAAAGACAACGATAAAGCAAAACCAATATTTGCTGAACTGAGAAATGAAAAAAGTACCTATAATGAGCTTTCTATTTATTATTATGCTTACATCAGCTATCTTCAGAAGGATTACAAAACTGCTTTAACTGAGTTTGAAAGATTAAAAGGTTCAAAATCCTATGAAAGTAGCTATCCATATTATATTTCTGCGATGTATTTTTTGGATCAGCGCTATGACGATGTCCTAAATTATGCCATCCCCATATTAAAATCTACAAAACAACTCTATGAAACAGAAATGTTCAGGATAGTTGGGGCTTCATATTTTGCAAAGTCTGATTACACCAATGCTGGTGCCTACTACAGAAGCTTTCAGAAGAATGATCAGGGCAAAACTCAGAATAATCAGGATAATTATCAGATTGGTTATACCTGGTATAAACTAAAAGACTATAAGAATGCAATCATTGAGCTGGAAAAACTTGAAACGACAGATCAGTATTTTCAGAGTGGAATGATTGCCTTGGGCGAGTCTTTTATCAGGACAGGAAATAAACAGGGCGCAAGAAGTGCTTTTTTTAAAGCCTCAAGATTAAACTTTGATAAAAAATTACAGGAAGAAGGTCTGTTTAATTATGCGAAACTATCCTATGAGCTTGATTTTCATCAGGTTGCTTTAGATGCTACCCAGCAATTTATTAAAACATACTCCTATTCAGATAAGCTGGATGAGGCTAAAATTCTACTTGGAGAGATCTTGCTGACTACCAAAAATTATAAGGATGCAATTGACATTCTTGAAAGTATCCCGAACAGGAATAAAGAGGCAAATGCTGTTTATCAGAAAGTCACATATTTCCGTGGACTTGAATATTATAATGAGCGGGCCTTTCAAAACGGAATTTCCATGTTTATGCGCTCCAATACCAATGTGGTAGATAATGAGATTCATGCACTTTCAACTTACTGGCTTGCAGAGGCAATGTATGAAGTCAGGAAGTTTGGAGAATCTGTGGACAATTTTGAAAAGTTTATGAATCTTCCTGCTGCAAAGAGAACTGATGTTTACAATTTTGCACATTATGCGTTGGCTTATGCTGCATTTGAACATGAAAGTTATAGAAAAGCAGCCACCTACTTCAAACGCTTTCTGCAAGGAAATGAAAAAGATATCAATACGATCAATGATGCAGTACTCAGACTGGCAGATTCCTATTTTGTACTAAAAGATTATGGTGATGCCCTGGGTTATTATGACCGGATCATCTCTTACAAAACTTCCAGTGAGGATTATGCAATGTTTCAGCGGGGTATGATTCAGGGCCTGCAAGGCCAGAATGATTTAAAAATTGCTACCCATCAATCTTTACTCCAGCAATTTCCGAAATCCAATTATTCGGATGATGCCGGATTTGAAATCGCATACACCTATTTTATAAAAGGCGATTACGAAATTGCCAAAACTGATCTTAGTGCCTTAATAGAAAAATATCCACGAAGCAGTTATGTACCAAGAGCATTATTCACAATAGGCCTGGTTGAGTTAAACCAGGACCAGGAAGAATCTGCACTGGTTACATTTAAGCGTGTGATAAGTGAATACTCAACCACTGATGAAGCCAAACTGGCACTTGAGTCTATAAAGAACATCTATCTTCAAAGATCCGATGCTGCAGGATTTCTGGATTACGCAAACAGTACCAGCATTGGAAACCTGAGTTCTTATGAACAGGATAACATCACCTTCCAGGCTGCAAACAACCGCTTTTTAAATGGCGACTATCAGGGTACTTTTGAGTCAGTCAATGCTTACTTCGATAAATTTCCAAAAGCTGTTCATGATAAACATGCCAAATTTATCAGAGCTGAGAGTCTGGTAAGGCTGAAGCGTCCAGATGAAGCTATTCCTGATTATGAATATATTCTGAACGACTGGACCAGCGATTATACCGAAAGGGCATTGATGAGTATTGCTAAAATTTACATCTCACAGAAAAAGTATAATGAAGCTATTGTGCATCTGAAAAAACTGGAGCTAACTTCAGAGTACAAATCCAATTACAATTTCGCGGTTAACAACCTGATGGAAGCCTATGCCAGCATGAACTTGCCTGATGAAACCCTTAAATACGTCAAATTCATCAGAGAATCTGAAAAATCATCTGAAGAAGATATTTTCAGGGCAGGTTTATATGCCGGAAAAGCCAATCTGGCCATCGGTGATACTATTCAGGCAGTAAAAGAAATTGAAGCCATTGTAGATAGTACCCAAACTGTTATCGGTGCCGAGGCGAAGTATATTATGGCAGAACTTCAGTATAAAAAACGGGAATACAAAAAATCACTCGCTACTGCATTTGATCTGACAAATAAAATGCCATCCCATGACTATTGGGTTGCAAAAACTTATATCCTGATAGCTGATAATTATGTAGCAATGAAGGATATTTTTCAGGCAAAGAGTACACTCCAAAGTGTCATTGAAAATTATGAGAATAAGGAAGATGATATTCTGGCTCTGGCTACAGAAAAGTTGGATTTACTGAATAAACGCACTAAATAATGAATACGAACACAATTAAATATACTCTTTTATTAAGCCTATTTAGTTTATCGGTACTGAGCAGTGCACAGGACAAAAAAGATCAGACTCCACCGGCTCAGCAGCCGCCTGCAGGGGGAACACTTATTGAAGAAATTGAGGTTGTCAGGCCGTACAAACCTGTCCTGGCTGATGCTGTTAAAATCAGAAGGAATCCCGATATGAATACAGTAGCTGCATTTAAGCCGGTACTGAGCTACAATATCATCGATAAAAAACTTGATTTAAACTCCAATATTAAAGAATTACAGGCACAGAAAATGGCTGATGAGCCTGCAGTAGTTTTGGTTAATAATTATGCTAAAGTTGGTGCGGGAAATTTCAATACTGCATTGGGCGAGGTCTACATTAACACTGGCAGGGATGTAGCCTTGCAAGGTGGTGCATTTTTCAAGCACCTTTCACAGAAAGGCAATCTAAGTATGCAGCAATTTTCTAAACAGGAGTTCGGTTTGTTTGGAAGATCATTAACTGATGAGTTTTCCTTGAGTGGAAGATTGATCTACGACAGAAATGCTACTAACTTTTATGGTTTTGATCCGGCTTCCTCGATTCCTGCAGATATGAGTAAACAACGTTTCAGTACAATCAGTGCAGAAGCCGAGATTGCAAACAACTATTCCGAATCTTCATCTTTCAATTACTCTGCTAATATCAATGCTTATCAATTCAGTAACATCGATGATGCACGTGAAAGTTCGATATTACTTCAAGGCTCCCTGAATAAATCTATAAAACAATCTAATATAGGTGTAAACGCTTCTGTAGATATGACTTCTACAAAAGATATTGCATATAAGGTAGGAAACAATATCCTGCGAGCCAATCCATATTTAAAACTTAAAGCAAGCGGATTTAATCTGGATCTTGGAGTAAATATTGTACAGGAATTTGGCACCCGGTCGAGGCTTAATATTTTCCCTGCTGTGTCTGCTGAACTTCCAATAATTGAAGGTTATGCTACCCTGTTTGCAGGTGTTAACGGTGATGTTTTAAAGACAAATCTGAGAGAGTTAGCCCTTGAAAATCCGTTTTTGAATAAAAATGTAGCCATAAAAAATTCTCTGGAGAAAATGAATGTATATGGTGGGATAAAAGGAAATGCCAGTGCTGAATTCGGCTATAAAATAATGGCATGGTACAAAACAATGGAGGACCTGCAATTGTTTGTAAATAGTCCGGCACTTATCAACAGATTCGAAACTATTTACGATACTGGGCAAAGTAAAATCCTGGGCCTTGAAGGTGAAATAAATGTAAAGGCATCCGAATTTCTGAATATGACCGCTAAGGCTCAGCTATTTGATTATTCTTTAGCAACAGAGCAGGAAGCCTGGTTTAAACCAAAACTCCGTGTGATTTCAAATGCGAGATTTCAGATAAACCGAAAAGTGTTTATCGATGCGGAGGCCTTATTACAGGAAGAAATTTATGCCCGGGTAAATGGTACAGCCCCTGGCACATTTACATCCAAAAGTATTAATGGATTTATTGACCTTAGTGCAGGAGCAGAATACAAGGTGAATGAGAAATTTGGTGTTTATATACGAGCTAATAATCTTACCGGCCAGACCTATCAAAGATTTCTGTATTATCCAAAACTGGGCATGAATTTTATAGGTGGATTAAATTATGCGTTCTGATGCATTTTTTGGCTAATGAAAATTAAAAATTAACTTTACCCCTTAATGGAGATCGGACTTTACATCGCAGAATTGTTAGGTGAGCAGGATGAAGTAAGCGTCGCTGGTTTAGGTACTTTTTTTAAGGAAAGAGTTGCTGGTACATTCGATAAGCATAGTAATTTGTTTTATCCCCCCTCCTATCATTTATCTTTCAAAAAAGATGTGTTCAGCTTTCATGGCCTGAGTGAATATATAAGCAAAAAGAGAAGCCTAAGTATTTCTTCATCTGAAGAACTGATCAAAAAATTCACAGAAACTATCCTGAATGTATTAAATGGAGCTGATGCAGTTGAAATTAATCACCTTGGAAGCCTGTATAAAATAAATGATCAACTGAATTTTAAGCCTTCAGAGAGTTTTGGAATTGCTGATAAATTTTACGGTTTAAAACCTATCCCTGAGTTTAAGTCAGCAGTAATTGCCCCACCAGAAAAAGATTTAAAAGCAGAAATTGCTGAAAATAAATCTCAGATTGAAAATGACGAAATAGAAGAAGAAATATTCGAACAGGCTCCGAAAGCGAGACTTGTACCTATACTCCTGATAAGTTTCCTGGCAATCATTGCATCTCTGTTTGCTTTATTTTATTTTGACAAAAATTTCAATCATTTTGTAAAAGAAATGCTATCTCCTAAAGTCAAACCAGCGGAGAAAATTGAACCTATTATCGACACAACCGCAACTGCTTCAGTTGTATCAGATAGCATCATTGAGCCGTTTGATAGTAGCGGAACGAAAAAGGCTCCAATTAAGGAAGAATCCAAACCTGCAGTTACAGCAAAACCCGTGACTGCAACTCTGGAGGATAAAATTCCTGTTCTTGAGAAGGATATTAGTTATGAAATAATCGTTGCTGCCTTTTCAAGAAAAGTTGATGCTGATACTTATATAAAGGAGATGAGTACAAAGGGTTATACCGCAAAAGTTGTAGAGAATTTACCAGGAAAAATGATGAAGATCAGTCTGGGAAGCTTCAGGGAAGAGGAGCCGGCTACCATTGAACTTAAACGTATTCAAAAAGAGATAAATAAAGATGCCTGGATAGCCAGGGTTAAACCGTTAAAAAATCAATAAGAATGTTATTACTGCAAATTGACACATTAAAACCGCTAGCTGATACCGCAGCTTCAACCATTCAAACGATGCCGACCAGTGAAGAATTAAGATTCATTGAGCTCCTGTTTAAAGGAGGCTGGGTGATGTTGCCGCTCGCACTACTGGCCTTCATGGGTCTGGTTATTTTTGTGGAACGTTATTTAACCATCCGCAAGGCATCCAAAGACGAAATGAATCTTATGTTACAGGTAAAGCAGAGTGTTAAATC
>CAYJAM010000054.1:0-10648 GCA_964367725.1 uncultured Sphingobacterium sp.
TGATTAAAGTAAGCCAGATCCGGCAAATTGTGAATTCTGATCCATTCAACCGGCTTGGTATTATTACCGTAAACTTTGGTATCCTCGTTATAATCAAGAGCATTGTAAATCTTCATGATCTCAGGAGAAGTCTTTCCATCATATTTTTCAGATGCCGTAACATAATTATGGCAGTTCATACAAACATTTAGCGATGGAATGGATGCATTTTTTGAAGTAAATGCACCGGAGTGACAATACTGACAATCAATTTTATTTACACCCGCATGAAGCTGGTGAGAGAATTTAATTGGCTGAATCGGCTGATATCCGGTATGAACACCAGTTTCCCACATGCCTTTCCAACCGGCAGAGCCAAGGAAAATCACACAAAGTAAGACGATGAACAAAATGAATTTTTTGTTTTTACTTAGTTTTTTGAGCCCTTCGAAACGATCTTTTGACTCAGAACCTTCTTCCTCTTCAACAGCAATGCCTTTTTTCTGCAGCATTACACGTTCCAGAGTGGTAATTACCCGATTTAAAACCAGGATAACCAGGAATGCAATGATGATTACAGCCAGCAGACCAAATAACATGAAGTTACTTACACCGCCTTTATCAGCAGGCGCTCCGGCTGCACCGGCGGCAGCATTTGGATCTGCTGCAGGTTTAACATCACCAACCTTGACATAAGCCACAATGTTCTTAATGTCATCGTCCGATAACTCAGGAAAGGCTGACATCATAGCCGGTGAATACTCAGCAGCTTTTACAGCCTGAGCATCGCCTGAAGCAATGAATGCAGGAGCATTTTTGATCCATTTGATCAACCATGCTTCATCATACTTTGTATCAATCCCTTTTAGGGCCGGACCTACAACTGCCTTCTCAATACCATGACAGGCAGTACACTTTTGCTTGAAAATCGCTGCCCCTGCTGCTGCATCCTGCGCATTGACTGAAGAAACAGCCATTGAACACAATAAAGTAACCAGAACCAATGATTTTGTAACACTTCTAAAAAACAATGAGATGCTTCTCATATTGAGTATTTGTTGCTTAAAATTTGAAACGTATAGTTAAAAAGTCAATCATAAGGTTATAATCAACATTTTCAGTTGACAAAAGTATGCTTTATTCAAATACGGATGACATTAACATGACCTATTTTATCAATTTATAATCATTCTAAACTATTGCATAAATATCTGATTACCAAATATTTTGAAAGACATTTTGAAAAATAGCCCTTTTAATCCCAGCCTCAAGCCTTGTTTTTAAAACAGAGAATCACTACTGCTTCAAAACCCAGGCAAATATGAGCGGCGCAACAATTGTTGCATCGGATTCCACAATAAATTTAGGGGTATGAATATCTAGTTTACCCCAGGTGATCTTCTCATTAGGAACAGCTCCTGAATAAGATCCGTAAGAGGTTGTTGAATCTGAGATCTGACAGAAATAACTCCAGAAAGGAATGTTTTCCATCTCCATATCCTGATAAAGCATTGGTACGACACAAATTGGAAAGTCGCCCGCAATTCCACCACCGATCTGAAAAAATCCAACACCTTTTCCTGCTGAATTAGCAATATACCAATCGGCCAGCCAGCCCATATATTCAATTCCACTTTTCATGGTTGTTGCCTTGAGCTCTTTCTTCATCACATAAGAAGCGAAAATATTACCCATTGTTGAATCTTCCCATCCGGGTACAACAATTGGAAGATTTTTTTCAGCTGCTGCCAGCATCCATGAATTCTTAGGATCAATCTCATAATACTGCTCCAGCACCCCGCTAAGAAGCATTTTGTACATAAATTCATGCGGGAAGTAACGCTCAGCAGAATCATCAGCATCTTTCCAAAGCTTATGAATATGTTTTTGAAGCCTTCTGAAAGCTTCCTCCTCAGGAATACAGGTATCGGTAACCCTGTTGTAGTGGTTCTCAAGGAGATCCCACTCATCCTGCGGACTCAAATCACGGTAATTTGGAACACGTTTGTAGTGTGAATGAGCAACCAGGTTCATAATATCCTCTTCCAGATTCGCTCCGGTACAGGATATGATTGATACTTTATCCTGACGGATCATCTCAGCGAGTGAAATGCCTAATTCGGCAGTACTCATCGCACCTGCAAGTGTAATCATCATTTTACCACCTTCATCCAGATGGGTTTCATAACCTTTTGCAGCATCCACCAGTGCGGCAGAATTAAAATGCAGGTAGTTTTTTTCTATAAAACGGGAAATAGGTCCTCTTTCAACAGCCATAATTTGAATTTAAGCCACGAAATTACCCTTCTTTAGGGTATGAAGCAAATTTTTGAGTAATGAGTATTGAGTTTGAGTATTGAGTAGTGAGTATTGAGTATTGAGATTAGATACAGGTTCATTTGACATTAGGGTTCACAAAAAAATATTCGGTAATAAAGTTTAAATGGACTGATTTTTTAAGTTTTTAGAAAGCAGGGCCTGTTTCTCTTCTGTCCCGCCAGTCCCGTGTTCTGCCCTGGTTTTTGCCCAAAAATTGATTATTCAGATAAAATTTTGCCCGGGCAAAAAGCTAGAGCTGACACCCGGGTTTATTTTGCAGGGGTGGTAGTTCTTTTGCTCTTGCTGGCGCACGCGTGCCGTGTGCTAACAATTTTCATAGCACGCACTAGCGGTGTAAAATCAGAAATAAACATTCTGATTACAGAATTTTTTATATTGTATCCTCAAAAAGTATACATCCAATTCAGTCAAATAAATGAGAAAATCACTCTTACTGGCTTTAACTTTCATAATCTTTTCAGGTATTTATTCCGGCCTGAAGGCACAATCTGAATCAATTACCTTTACCAATGAATCGGGGAAGTCTAGTTCAGCAGACCCTAGGAAGCTCAAATCAATAACCATAAAAGCAATTGGGCACGACCTTAAAACACATGAATTTTCAGGTCCTTTGTTAAGTGATTTCCTTAGTAACGCAGGCGTAATTCTGGGTGAACCAGCAAAAAAACAAACCGTTTCGAGCTATATAATCATCAGAGCCAGAGACAATTACAAATGTGTCTTTGCCCTGGCTGAACTTGATCCTTTATTTAGTTCTTCTTCTATCATCATAGCTGGCAAAATGGACGGGAAACCACTTTCAGAAAATAATGGTCCCTACCAGATCATTGTACCAAAGGATAAAAAGCATGGCAGATGGGTTAGGCAGGTTAAGTCGATTGAGCTTCACGTGTTAAAGTAGACATACGAACTAGTTTGTTGCGATTTAATTTTTCCCTTTATTGATTTTGGCCCTCAAACCCAAATTATGGGAAATATTACCCGCTCATGGCCGCGGGGCCTAGTCCTTTTCCTGCAGCAGAAAAGGACCAAAATGCCGCCGCTGCGCCTGATGCTTTGAAGGTTTCTGCTTAGGCCTGGACAATAGTTGCCGCACCAGCCAATGCGGAAGAAAGCTTATTAATGGGGGCTGCAAGCGTGGCGCACAACAAAAATATTATAGGTAATTAGCAGGATTCTGGGCGTATCGCCTTGCAATAACATTCATATACTTTTTTTGCGGCATTGGACAGGGCGGTAAATACACTATTGCCATCGCAATGACTTTCATAGCCCTGTACGCAGCCGTTGATGGATGAACTTTCCTAAACCTCTAACGTTAATCTTAGTAATCTTTAAATCTCGACAATGAGAAATTAATTTAAAATGAAGCAGGATTTTCCGAGCGGGGGGAGGACAAAACGGCGGGCCGGGTGTATGGCCTTTAGTGGTGGGAGCTTCGTTTTGTCTTGATTTTTTGTTTACTTTTTCATCAAGGAAAAAGTAAATAGGCCTCCGCGGCTATGAGCGGTATGAAATTTTAACATACGATTCACAAAGTAGTTCTGATGTCGTTCCGGCAGGCAGCTTCCCACCAAAAATGTCCACCGTAGATTTTAAAGATTATCTGCTATATTCAATATTAATTACGCGGTTTTTTCGAGGATATAATTTATTCATTTGAAATTAAATGCACCAAATGCTGGCATGAAGAACAAGATCCTTTGCTATGGCGAGATGTTATGGGATATTTTCCCTGATGGAGCAGTGCCGGGTGGAGCTCCAATGAATGTGGCTATTGGATTAAAGAAACTGGGATCTGATGCTTTCATCTTCAGCAGTTGCGGAAAAGATAAATTGGGAGAAAATTTGCTTGAATATCTTCATGAAAACGGTCTTTCCACTGAATATGTTCAGCAGAGTAATTATCCGACAGGGCAAGTCAATGTGCATCTCTCAGAAAAAAAAGATGCCACTTATGAAATTGTTTTTCCCTCTGCATGGGACTATATTCATCAAACTGAGGAACTTCCGGAAATTGATGTTCTGGTTTATGGGAGTCTTTCATGCCGCAATAAAACCTCCTTTGAAACCCTTGTTTCATTATTAAATACAACTGCGATCAAGGTTTTTGATGTCAATTTCCGTGCTCCTTTTATTGATCAGCCGATTGTTGAACAATTGCTGAAAAAAGCAGATCTGGTTAAAATGAATCATGAGGAACTTTTTCAAATTTCAGCATGGAATGGATTGGAATCTAAGGATTTGGAATTGGCAGCAAACCTTGTTTTTGAAAGATATTCAATCAAAATGCTTTGTATTACCCGTGGTTCTGAAGGTGCATTTTTGAAAACATCAGATGAGGCACTATACCAGAGTGGATTTGCAGTGAAAACCATTGATACAGTTGGAGCAGGCGATGCATTTCTTTCCGGATTTATACATTATTTCATGGAAGATAAACCATTGAAGGATGCTCTTGAATTTGCCTGCCGCTTAGGAGCCTGGGTAGCTTCTCAAAAAGGGGCAAATCCTCCATTTATTTATGAAAATATTCAGAACTTAAAGCAGGAAATTTAAACATTTAAAGCATGGGCAAACAATTTTTTTTATACAAAAGTGCTGTCGTAGCGTCGCTTGCAGGCTTCCTTTTTGGCTTTGATACTGTGGTGATTTCGGGAGTGGAACAAACCATACAGAAACTTTGGGGACTCGACAGTATGTTGCACGGACTGGTAATCAGCATGGCACTTTGGGGTACAGTACTGGGTTCATTGATTGGTGGCTGGCCTACTGAATTTTTTGGGAGGAAAAAAACATTGCTCTGGATCGGAGTGCTTTACCTGGTGTCGGCAGCAGGCTCAGCACTGACTACCGAGGTTTATTCATTCATGTTTTTCAGATTTTTAGGAGGGCTTGGGGTAGGAATATCTACGGTTGCTGCGCCGATGTTTATTTCTGAAATAGCACCTCCAAAATACAGGGGTCGTCTTACCGGGATGTTTCAGTTTAATATTGTCTTCGGTATTCTGATTGCTTTTATGTCCAATTCTCTGCTGGGAGATATTGGTGAAAATTCATGGCGCTGGATGCTCGGTGTGCAAGCATTTCCGGCCCTGCTATTTACCGTATTGTGTTTGGGGCTGCCTGAAAGTCCACGCTGGCTGATTGTTCGAAAAAATGATTTGGGGGGTGGATTAGCTGTTCTGAAAAAGACAGGCTCTGGTTCAACTGAAGAGGAGATTAAGCTTTTATATAATCAGATTATTGCTTCGGCCAATGAAAAACAACAAGCCGGTTCATTGTTCACCCGGCGCTTACTTAAGCCCGTACTGCTTGCTTTTTTCATTGCCTTTTTTAATCAGCTTTCCGGTATTAATGCCATCCTGTATTTCGCCCCGCGAATTTTTGAAATGGCCGGACTTGAATTGCAAGCCGCTCTTTTGCAATCTGTTGGATTAGGCATCATCAATTTGATTTTTACATTCGTAGGCTTGTGGCTTATTGATAAGCTGGGTCGCAGGAAATTGCTTTACATTGGTTCCTTTGGATATATTGCCTCACTGGGTCTAACGAGCTGGGCTTTTGCTTCGGGTAATGTAGGCATGGTTCCATTTTACATATTTGCATTTATTGCTGCGCATGCCATGGGGCAGGGCGCTGTAATTTGGGTGTTTATCAGCGAGATATTTCCAAACAGGCAAAGAGCATTTGGCCAGTCGCTGGGAAGTTTCACCCATTGGTTTTTTGCCGCCTTGTTAACCCTGGTCTTTCCTCTAATGACAGAAGTGTTAATACCGGAAGTCATCTTTGGTATTTTCTGCGGAATGATGATTTTGCAATTAATTTGGGTCTTCCTTTTTGTTCCTGAAACTAAGGGTGTACCACTGGAGGAAATGGAAGAACGGATGAATTCGTAGAGGCATCAGAGAATGGTTTATTAGTGATATGACAAAGTGCTGCGCTCTCAATGACCAGGGGCTGCGTTCTCACACGTCTGTCATTGCGAGGAGGCTCGACGAAGCAATCTCATGATGATTTGTAGAAATTGTGTGGGGATTGCTTCGCTATGCTCGCAATGACAAAGTGCTACGCTCGCAATGCCAAGCCGCACCTTGTTAATAATCAATTACGAACATATGCTATTATTACTGTCATTGCGAGGAGGTACGACGAAGCAATCTATAACTTCAACTATTGTACGAAGAAATATCATTTTCAGTAAACCAATCAATACTCAGGTCAACCCAACCGGGATTCATAGAATTTATGAGATTTATTTTTTTTAAACGTGATCCACCTTTGATTTGTTTTTCTCTGGCAATTGCTTCTTCAATCCATTGATATTCTTCAAAATAGACCAATTTATTGCAATTGTATTTTGCGGAAAATCCGGAATTATGTTTTGATTTATGTTCTAACATCCTCCTCTCAAGGTTATTGGTCACTCCTGAATAAATCACGGTATTAAGTTTATTACTTAACAAGTAAACGAAGTAATTATGATCTTTCATAATGGATGATATTGTTATTTATCAATTCTATGGTTTTGAATGAGATTGCTTCGCTGCGCTCGCAATGACAAGAGGTTTCGCTCGCAATGACAAAGCTCAAAGACAATTAAATTAAGGCCTATTTCTATTATTTGTATTAAATATCAAATTACATTTAGGGAATGGTAAGTGATTCCGCGTTTTATGGTTGCTTGTCATTGCGAGGAGGTACGACGAAGCAATCTTATGATGTTTGGTAGTAATAGAGAGGAGATTGCTTCGCTGCGCTCGCAATGACAGGTCCTGCTAATATGACAAGTCCTGCTCGCAATGACACGTTTACTTCCCTGCAACCTATATCACAATACTTACAACTTAAAATCTACAAATTTCTTAAATTCGCTCCATACAACATTTACATTGGCAAAACCTATACTCGTACTGAAATTCGGAACGGCATCGATCACCACTACTAAAGGTGAACTGGATGAGATCGTGATCGGAGAAATTGCCCGCCAGGTGGCATTGATACATAAAGACTATAATCTGGTGATTGTTTCATCGGGAGCTGTTGCTGCGGGCAAAAAATTCCTGAAGAATTATGGCGGTACATTGAATGAAAAGAAAGCGGCGGCTTCGATCGGGAATCCGCTTTTATTGAATACTTACTCTAAATATTTTTCGCCCCATGGCATTGCTATCGCTCAAAGCTTGTGCGAGAGGCATCACTTTTCAAACCGCGATCAGTTTCTGCAGCTCAAGCGGACTTACGAAGAGTTATGGAACAGTGATATCATTCCGATTGCGAATGAGAATGATGTGGTGAGTAATCTGGAGCTGAAATTCTCTGATAATGATGAACTGGCAACCCTGATCGCTGCAGGCTTTGGTGCTTCGCAGATACTCTTCAGTACCTCAGTGCCAGGAGTCCTGGATAGCTCAGGGTTGGTTATTCCTGAGCTGGATACCACAGATAAAAAGGTTCTTCTACTTGCAAATAAAGAGAAATCGGCTTCAGGTTTGGGTGGCATGACCTCCAAACTGAATTTTGCCCGATTAGCCAATCAAATGGGTATCCGGGTGGTAATTTTCGGTATCAGAACGGAAGATGGAATTTTGAGAGCCCTTGATGGAAAGACCGGTACTTTATGTCTGGCTCAGAAAAGCACTTTGCCGGCCCGTAAAAAATGGCTTGCAAGCGGAAGTCTGGTGCGGGGTCGTATTCAGATCGATTCGGGTGCCTGCAAGGCCTTGCAAAAGCGGCACAGTCTGCTGGCAGTCGGAATTAAATCAGTGTTGAATGAATTTGAGAACGGCGAGATCATTGAAATTTTGGATGAGGAGAATAATGTGGTGGCGGTGGCTAAATCAAAGATCGATTCGGCTATGCTGGGCAGCGATACCAAAGTAAAGAACCTGGAAGTGGCACATGCTGATAATATTGTTTTATTGTAATTTTTAATCATGGAATCGATACAATCTCTTCTTGAACAAGCCTCAGAAGCAACGATAGCGGTTAAACGCTTAAGTGATGACAAGAAGGAAGATATACTCCGGGCGCTGGCTGCAAAGCTCAGGGCAAATATAGTGAGCATTCTTGCCGAAAATCAATTGGATCTCGACCGGATGCCGGATACTGATCCTAAAAAAGACAGACTATTACTTACCGCTGCAAGGATAGAAGATTTGGCAAAAAGCGTGGAAGAGATTGCAGCACTCCCTGATCCGAGTAATCGGCTGCTTTCTGAAAAGATTCTCGATAATGGCCTCTTAGTACAGAAAATTACTGTTCCATTGGGTGTTGTAGGTGTTATTTATGAGTCGAGACCCAATGTGACCGTTGATGTGGCTGCATTGTGCATTCAATCAGGAAATGTATGTCTACTGCGGGGTGGTACCGATGCGTTTTGTACCAATTCCTACCTGGTAGCATTGATACAGGAGGTTCTGGCCAGTTTTGATCTGGATGTGAACATCGTTCAATTGCTTCCCACCGACCGGAAATTTATGCCTGAACTGCTTACGGCTACAAAGTATGTGGATATTTTAATTCCCCGGGGCTCACAGCAACTGATCGATTACGTTCGTGAACATGCTTCTGTTCCGGTAATTGAAACAGGAGCTGGGGTTTGTCATACCTACGTTGAGGCATCCGGCAATCTGGAGAATGCAGCTAATATTGTGACGAATGCCAAAGTTACGCGGCCATCAGTCTGTAATTCATTAGACACGGTCATTGCAGATCGCGAAATTCTTAAGCCTTTACTCAATATACTTGCGCCAAAACTGGAAGCATATCAGGTTGAAATTTTTGCAGATCCTGAATCCTACCTGATTTTGAAAGGCTTGGAGTATCCGTATCTCAAAGAAGCTGTTGAGGAAGATTTTGGACGGGAGTTTCTCGATTTTAAATGCTCTGTAAAAACAGTGGCTAATTTTGATGAGGCCATGAAGCATATCCGAAAATTTTCATCCAAACATTCTGAGGCCATCGTATCCAGTAACATGGAATACTGCGAGCGTTTTCTGAATGAAGTGGACGCTGCAGCTGTTTATACCAATGCTTCTACCCGGTTTACGGATGGAGGAGTGTTTGGCCTTGGGGCAGAGATTGGTATTTCTACACAAAAGCTCCATGCCCGCGGTCCCTTTGCACTTGAGAAACTGGTGACGGAGAAATGGATTGTGAGGGGGAATGGACAGGTGAGGTAGTTGAGAGTTGAGAGTTGAGAGTTGAGAATTGAGAGTGGAGAGTTGAGATCCGATAGCTATCGGGTGATAACAGATAACAGACAACAGATAATAGACAACAACCAAATCTTCCCTCCGCCAGGGTTGGATTATATTAGGTCTGTTTAAATATATTTCAGCCTTGCCTGAATTATTTATATATTTAAAATAAGAGGTCAATATTCCAGAATAGAAGATCTGACATTAGCATTCTGTTTATGGATAAAACTTCCGCAGAGTTAATTTTAGCCAATAAAGAGCTGCTTGCTCAATACAAGGCAAAAGAGAAGCTTACCAAAAAGCTTATTACAACAAACAATGAACTTGCCTTCCAAAATTCTGAACGTGAGAATCGTGCTGCTGAGCTTGCATTTCAGAATAATGAAAAGGAGAAACGTGCCATTGAACTTTTGATTGCAAATAAGGAACTTACATTTCAAAATACAGAAAAGGAGAATCGTGCTTCAGAATTATTGATTGCGAATAAAGAGCTTGCATTTCAAAATAGGGAGAAGGAGAAGCGTGCTGCTGAACTGCTGATTGCGAATAAAGAACTCGCATTTCAAAATAAGGAGAAGGAGAATCGTGCTTCCGAATTGCTAATCGCCAATAAAAAACTTGCTTTTGAGAATAAGGAGAAGGAAAAGCGAGCTTCTGAATTACTTATCGCAAATACAGAGCTTGAATTTCAGAATATAGAAAAGGAGAAACGTGCTTCGGAGCTTACTCTTGCTATTAATGAGCTTAAAGATGCGCAAAAATCACAGTTGGAGAATATTAAAAGTCTGCAGGAAATGATGTTTATGATCTCGCATGAACTCAGACAGCCGGTTGTGCAGATATTGGGAATAACCAGTCTGTTCGAAGTTTTAAAGAATTCGCCGGAGGAAACAGCAGAGTTGGCAGAACTGATAAGAGAGTCGGCAAAGTCGCTGGATAATTACACAAGGGAATTAACCACTTTTGTTTACGAGGCCGAGTTAAAGGCAAAGAATGAGTTAAATACTTAAGGGCTGGCACTATAATCAATCACATTTGATGTTTTTCATTAGATATTGCACCCGCTCTGGCAGCGCAGGGCTGCCCTTCCCTGTGAAAAACAGTTCCGGGTAAAATAAACCTTGCCG
>CAYJAM010000055.1:0-4305 GCA_964367725.1 uncultured Sphingobacterium sp.
TTCAGTGGTTCAGGAGCAGCAAACACCGGATTTTTAAGAATTCGTTTGAGCGAACCCACAGAAAGGAAAACTTCACAGGCACAGGTTGCAGAAAAACTGACAAAAACTACAAAAGCTTATACCGAGGGCCGTGTATTTGTAATCCAGCAGCCTACAATTTCTGTAACAAGGCGGGGTGGTTTACCTGTGAATTACATAATTCAGGCACCCAATTTTGAAAAGCTCCGTGAGAAGCTGCCGCTATTTATGGAAGAAATCAGTCAGGATCCTACTTTTACTGCTACGGATGCAAACCTGAAATTTAATAAGCCAGAAATTAATATTACAATTGACAGGGAAAAATCCAGAAATCTGGGTGTTTCGATTTTGGATGTTGCTCAAACGCTCCAATTTGCTCTTAGCGGACAGCGGTTTGCTTATTTCCAGATGAATGGCAGACAATATCAGGTTATTGGTCAATATGACCGTCCAGACCGTAATGACCCTTTGGATCTAACTTCTATTTTTGTACGAAATAACAAAGGGGAGCTCATTCAGCTCGACAATCTGGTTACGGTACAGGAAACAAGTACGCCACCCCAGCTGTATCATAACAACCGATTCATGTCAGCTACAGTTTCAGCTGGCCTCGCTCCGGGAAAAAGTATTGGTGATGGAATTGACGTTATGGATAAAGCCGCTGCAAAAGTACTGGATGATACCTTCACAACTGATCTTGGTGGAGAATCGCGGGATTACCGGGAAAGTTCTTCGAATACCCTTTTTGCATTTGCATTAGCTTTGTTATTGGTCTACCTGATTCTGGCGGCTCAGTTCGAAAGCTTCATTGACCCGTTCATTATCATACTGACGGTGCCAATGGCGGTGGCCGGTGCCTTCCTTTCCCTCTGGCTATTCGGACAAACCTGGAATATCTTTAGCCAGATCGGAACCATCATGCTCATTGGACTCGTTACCAAGAATGGTATTTTGATTGTGGAGTTTGCTAACCAATTAAAAGAACAGGGAATGCCTTTAGGTGAAGCGATCATTGAAGCATCTGTTGCACGATTAAGGCCAATCCTGATGACGAGTCTGGCAATTGCTCTGGGCGCATTACCGATAGCCATGGCTTTGGGTGCAGCTGCAAAAAGCAGGATGAGTATGGGTATTGTAATTATAGGTGGTACACTTTTCTCTTTGATCCTTACACTGTATGTAATCCCTGCAGTGTACTCAATGTGGTCGAAAAAACATAAACCACTTCCGGAGATAACCGGTAAACCAGAACCGGTTCTTGAAACTGAATTGATTAATGCTTAATAAATACACTAAGATCAGGCTTATTAACAGGCTTAATTATTAGGATATTACTATATATGAACAGAAAAAAAATTAAATTCAGGATTCTTCTAGTTTTTGGATTCCTATTGCACATTTCAAGCGTTCATGCACAGGAGCGGCTTAATCTGGAACAGGCGGTTCAAATCGCATTGGAAAACAACTATGATATCAAGTTGAACAAGAATGAGGTTGAGCAGGCAAAAAATAATGTGAACAGGGCTAATGCGGGCATGATTCCTATCATAACAGGAAATCTAAGTACAAATAATACCGTTTCAAATACAAAGCAAACGCTCTCCAGCGGGGTATCACAGGAAAGAAATGGCGCCAAAAACACCAATCTGGTTTATGGACCAGTACTTAACTGGCAGGTTTTTGACGGATTTCAGATGTTTGCCAGATATGACAGACTAAAGGAACTTGAAAATTTGGGTGAAGCAAACTTTAAACTGGCAGTTCAGACAACGCTTGCTGATGTTATTAATAACTATTATGATCTGGTGCAACAACAGCAGCAAATTGAGGCCCTGAGTGGCGCACTTGAGATATCCAGAATCAGACTCCGTAATTCTGAAAGCAGATATACCATTGGAAAAGCCGCAAAACTCGAAGTTCTTGCTGCTTCAGTAGACCTGAATACCGATACAACCAACCTTTTGAGGCAAATTGACCAGTACCGCAATACAAAAATTAAACTCAATGAACTTCTGGCCAGAGATATTAATACCGATTTCTCAGTATCAGATACCATCATTATTGGCAATAACCTCCTGCTTCCAGAATTGCAAAGTTCTGCAGCTCAGCTAAATCCTTCACTGCAATCAGCATTAATTAATAAACGAATTTCAGAGATTAATCTCAGAGAAGTCAAGGCCAACCGATATCCGGGAATAAATCTGAATACAGGTTATAACTTTAACCGTTCAACTTCTGAACTTGGTTTTGCCAGAAACTCGGTTGGCAGGGGTCTTAATTATGGTCTCACTGCTTCGATTAATATCTTTAATGGCCATTTACAAAAGAGAGCCGAAAAGAACGCCTCCCTTCAAATAGAAAATAATCAGTTACAATACGAAAAGCTGAATCAGTCTATCACTTCACAATTAAGCTCATTGTTTCAAACCTTTCAGACCAACCTTCAACTTGTAAAACTTGAACGTCAGAACCTGGAAGTAGCTAAGCAAAATATGGATATCACTCTTGAAAAATTCAGACTGGGAAGTGTTGCACCACTTGAATTCAGAGAAGCTCAGCGAAACTATATTGATGCAAATGCCCGTTATACTACCGCACAATTCGAAGCCAAACTGGCAGAGGTAGCCTTAATGCAGCTCTCAGGAAGACTTAATCTTCAGTAACAGACCTATAATTCTAATTCCCTTGCTTAAGTGTAAAGAATTAGTAATTTTGATATGATGATTACCTTCAAATACAAAAGTGTATTACTGGTAGATGATAGCTACATAGACAATCTGATTAATCGAAAGATTTTGGATAATGGAAATTTTGCAGAGTCTATTACCGTTATCGAATCACCAAAAGAAGCCTATAAATACATAAGGGATTTATATCTTGAAGGTAAAGAACTTCCCGAGGTCATTTTTTTGGATCTGAGAATGCCCATTATGAACGGATTTGAATTTCTTAAAGCATTAACCGAGCTGCCTGAACTGGGACCCGATAAAATTAAAATTTATGTCCTTACATCATCTCTGGATCCAAAAGACATCAGAAGAGTGAAAGAAAATCACCTCGTATCCAAATTTATTGGCAAACCTCTTACAAGTCAAATTCTTCAGGAAATTTAAATATGTTATTAGTTGCAGACAGCGGCTCAAGCAAAGCCGACTGGATATTAACACTTTCAGATACGGAAACCATACCTTTCAGAACAAGTGGCATAAATCCATTCTTCCTGTCAGAAAAAGATATTATCAAAATATTTCAGAATACTCCTGCAATTCAGCCTTATACAGATCAGGTCAAGGAAATATATTTTTTCGGAGCAGGCTGTTCAAGTCCTGACCGCCGTGAACATATATCCAATGCCCTATCCAAAGTATTTAAAAACGCATTTGTCAGTGTTGATATAGATATCATTGCCTCCATTTATGCCACTACAGGCAATTCAAAAGGGATCTGTTGTATAATCGGGACAGGCTCTAACATTACCTATTTCGACGGATCAAAAATCCATGAAAGTAAGCATGGACTGGGGTATATTCTTGGAGACGAAGGCTCTGGAACCTGGCTTGGGAAGCAGTTAATAACAAGTTTCTTATACGGAAAGATGCCGGCAGAGCTTGCAGATAGCTTTAGTAAAAACTACAAAATCGATAAAGAGTCTATCATAAAACATGTTTATCAGGAACCCGCACCGAATTTCTACCTTGCTTCTTTCGCACCTTTTCTAAGCGAACATATCGGCCACCCTTTTATCATTGATATTTTAAAAAAGGGTTTTAATGAATTTATAGAGACAAATATTAAATCTTATCCCGATTACAGGGATCAAACATGCCATTTTGTAGGCTCAATTGCATATCATTTCTCTGACATCCTTAAGGAACTCTGTATTGCAAACGAAATTAAAGTAGGGAAAATCCTGAAACATCCTATTGAAGAACTATCCCGGTTTATTTTAAAAAACGGAATCTAGATTCTTCAATTTTCAGATTTTTCATTCCCTTATTATGGCATCTCAGGACTCAGGGATTTAGAATCCTGATATGCTTCAACCAAATCTTTTAGCGAAGTAACCTCAAAGTCAATTCCCCATGGGTTCCATGAAATAAACCGCATTTTTTCAACCTTCGTACGGCCCGCCAATTTCTTATTTGATATTTCCTCATAAATACCAAAATTACCCAAACTGTAGTAGTTAATTTTAACTTCGTCGCCACTCAAATTATGAGATTTAATCAATTCAAATCCCATTGTTTTGATCCAGTCCTTTATCGCGGCTATTTTACTTTTTACCAT
>CAYJAM010000055.1:4405-10598 GCA_964367725.1 uncultured Sphingobacterium sp.
CAAATCCCATTGTTTTGATCCAGTCCTTTATCGCGGCTATTTTACTTTTTACCATACTGATATAATTTTAACAGATTAACTAATTATACTCGAAAATCAGACCAAATGTTTTTCCTTTGAACAAATAATTGTCAGATTATTATGCTTAATTCCTAAAAGTGCTTTACAAAAGTTATTTGAGTGTCAATCCTGTAAATTATTGCATATTAATGACTTAGCTAAGTCGATATTGACCTCAACTAATAAGAAAAGTGTAGAAAATAATGGACATCCTTCTGTACATTATTGCTCAAAATTCCCTCGTACTTACAAAACTTTGTGACTAATGTTACAATATGACTTAGTGAAACGTACTAACTTGCAGAGATATAAAAGAGAAAAATGATGGGATTGTTAAGACTGGTCAGATCAAATTTTAGTAATATTCTGTTTGTGCTTTTTGCAGCAATTATGTTCTTCAGTGCTGATGCGAGGACACTCCTGATCAAGGGACTTATGAGTACGGGTCTTTACAATGCAGATGCTCCCTCCAAAGATCTATCTATAAACAGATCCGTTCCATCTGATTTGACTTTCAGGTCAGAAGATGGCGAGTTGCTTAAACCAGGAGAAAACAAAGGAGAAGTTTACTTTATCAATTTTTGGGCAACCTGGTGCCCACCATGTCGTGCCGAGATGCCTTCAATAAATTCATTGGCTTCGAAAATTAAAAATAAGAATAAAGTCAATTTTATAATGGTAGACGTTGACAGTAAAATTACATCCTCTGTTAAATTTATGAAAAAACACTCCTACCAGTTGAAAGTCTATTCGAGTGAGTCTGCAATTCCGGAGCATATTTTTAGTGGCACTCTCCCTACAACAGTAATTATAGGACCGAAAGGAGATATCGTTTTTCAGCATACAGGGATGGCAGACTATGACAATGCAGAAATGCTGAACTTCTTAAATGCCCTCAGCAGATAAAACAACATAATAGGAAGTATTTCTACCTCCCCTGTTTAGAAATGCTTAATTTTGTAATTAATAACCAATAATCACATGAAAATTCTTTTTTACACCATTGTGTTTTTAATAACATCAACCAGCTTCAGTCTTGCTCAAACCTCCATTAGAGCCAATCAGGCATTGGACAAAAAAGACAATTGGACTCAAAAAGACCTTATTGAGCCTTCAGCATTGGCAGCAATTATCACTAATCCCAAGGCTAATCAACCTAAGATTTTTAACATTGGAGTAGTTGACAATATCAAAGGGGCTGTAAATATGGGCGGAGTCAGTGAAAAAGAGAATCTCCAAAAGCTAAATAATGCACTGTCAAAATTGCCAAAAAATACTTTTCTGGTTGTTTACTGTGGATGTTGCCCTTTTGAAAGATGCCCTAATATCCGCCCTGCTGTAAACATGCTTAAAACAATGGGATTCACAAATGGAAAACTACTTAACCTGCCTACAAATTTAAAACAGAACTGGATTGAGAAGGGCTATCCAATAGCAGCAAAATAACCTCAAGATGTTGGCTGTTATCTGTTAGCTGTTATCTGAAATAGGAAATTCTGCCTTCCAGCTGATGTATTGTTGTTGTAGCGGATTCCATTTCAACTCTCTGTCATCCCGACGCAGGAGCGACCTCAACCCGATAATATCGGGTTTCTATTACCGTTCAAATCTTAGAATATTTCCCAATTTGGGGATTTAGGTTAATTTTTTGCCACTATTGTAGATTTTTTTCTACACTGCTTTGGGAATAATTTCCACACTCCCCTCCACTTTAGGCTCATAGTCAATAAATTTGATTTGGCATTAGCATTGTACTATTTATGAGATTATTATTTAAATTAATTTTTCTTAAAGGTTAATATATTTTCAATAATTAATTACTTTTAACACCTGTGTTCTACATTTGAATTGCCTGGTTGATAAGTGGTTATTGAATATATCTCATTAAATGAGAAGGCAGGGCTATTTAAATTATGAAAAAACAAATTCTGGTTGTAGATGATGAGCTGAGCATATTAAAACTGCTCAATTTCATATTGTCAAAAGACTATGATCTTGTGATTAAACAAAATGGTGCAGATGCTATTAGCTGGCTTGAAGATGGTAATGACCCGGCACTGATCATTTCTGACCTGGAAATGCCTTATATTGATGGTGGATCCTTTATAAGAAACCTGAAAATAAGCGGATTTTATAGAGATACCCCTGTAATTCTTCTTTCGGGGGCAGATAATCTTGATAATATTGTTCAGAAAATGCCATTCCGTGCAGATTGTTATTTTAAAAAGCCCTTCAATCCTACTGAATTAAAATTATCAATAACTGAAACACTTCAAAAGCATAATGTCGCAAACAATTAAGCCAGGGGGAGATATCAACACTGTGCATCATTTAAGCATTGCTTATATGGGTACAGATTCTACATCCTTGCTAATTAAGGAATTGCCATCTGAATTTTTCATAAACATAAATCATAAACTCGAGGACCTTAAAGACTATCTGGATAATCAGTCAATTTTAACTTTACCTGATGTAATACTAATTGAAACAGATTCTGAAGGGAAATGTTTTGAGTTTATTGAGAAGATAAAGAAAAACCCGCTCTATCGTGAATTGATCATTGTATTGATAGCTTCTGAAAAAGATAAAGCCTGGAAATCAAGTGCCTTAAAACTAAAGGTACACGACTTTTATGTCATGCCTTTCCCTATTGAGCACCTGATAGAGAGACTTCAATTTTTAGTTAAATTTAAACTGATTAAACCACAACTTTCTGTACTGGAAAACTCTGATGTTATCTACAAACTACCACGGATGAAGCGCCTTTTTGATGTAGTTATATCAGGAATTTGCATCATTGTTTTAGCACCTGTTCTAATCTTAACTGCAATATTAATTCGTTTGGACTCAAAAGGGCCAATAATTTATAAAAGCAAAAGAGTAGGTACCGGATACAATATATTTGATTTCTACAAATTCAGGTCCATGCGGGTGGGAGCCGACAAGCAGCTGGAGGACTTATCAGATCTAAACCGATACAAAAACGATGTAAACCTGCAGGAAGAAACTGATGACGAGAAAAAACGAACAACATTTATAAAACTAATTGACGATCCAAGAATAACCAGATTTGGATCTTTTATCAGAAGAACAAGTATCGATGAATTACCTCAGCTATTCAATGTTTTAAAAGGGGATATGTCTCTTGTTGGAAACAGGCCATTACCGCTTTATGAAGCTGAAATGCTAACATCGAATGATTGGTCACAGCGTTTTATGGGGCCGGCAGGTGTTACAGGTCTGTGGCAAATAAAAAGTAGAGGAAAAAGAGATGTTTCTGAGCGGGAACGGAAAAAATTCGATAACTTTTACGCGACAAAATATTCATTCTGGTTCGACTTTGAAATATTGATTAAAACGCTACCGGTAATATTGCACAAGGAAAAATTTTAATTTATGTACAGGAAATTCTTTTTATTAGCTACGTTCTCTTTACTTCTTTTAGGTAATTCTGCTAAGTCTCAGGAATCAATGATGACGGATATTTCATATGTTTTTCTTGAAAAACTGATTGCTACTGCCAAGGAAAACTACCCCCGAATGAATAGTTTTGAGGGACGTATTCAAGCTGCTAAGACTAATGTTGGACAAGAGCAATTATCCTGGCTCGATGCTTTTGCATTCTCATACATTTACAATCCCAAAAATACTTTAGACCTGGCAACTCCCAGATTTTTTAGTGGATATCAGGTTGCATTCAATTTCAATTTAAGTGCATTACTTCAGAAACCAGGTAATGTAAAAATGGCAAAAGAAAGTGTAAAACTCGCTCAGTTCGATCTGGATGAATATCATTTAACTCTGGAAACAGAGGTAAAAAGGCGTTATTTCACATATGTTCAGGCTCTTTCCAATTTACGTCTTCAAACTAAACTGAGCTCAGACGCCCTTAATGTCAGCAATGATATCAAAACCAAATATGAAAAAAGTGAAATTACTTTTGAGCAATATACATTATCGCAAATGTCTTATTCAGGAGCATTGCAATCTAAAATTGCGGCAGAATCAAATTTTCTGATCGCCAAAGCATCACTTGAAGAATTATTGACGAAAAAGATCGAAGAAATACAGTAGGGTCTAGTATGGAAGAACTAAAAAAATTCATTGACTTATTATTACGCTATAAAATAGTCTTAATAACTGTGCCGCTTATTACGGTAATGGTTACCTTTTATATTGTACGAAACCTCCCTGATGTTTATCCTGCTCAAGCCCAGATTGCAACAGGTATTGTCGACGAAACTCAACAAATGGCACTTTCTGAGGCCAGTGTTTTACAGGAATCAAGAATCAACCAGAAATTTATCAATATGGTGCAGGTCATGAATTCAAAAAGCATGATTGACCTGGTTTCATATAAATTAATTATTCATGACCTGAGCGGTAAGCCTTTCAGAGAGCCCAGTGAACTTCTGAAAACATTAAATCTTGAAGCCAAAAAACATGCATTAAGTGTCTTTAAAGAAAAATACCGTAAAAAAGAGGGTTTAAATTTAAGAAATGACGATGAAAATGGCTTGCATCGCATATTGGGGTCTATGGGTTATGACTTTATGTCATTGATGAGTGATATGCTGATATACCGTGCCGGGACCACCGACTTTATCTTCATTGATTTTCAATCTGAAAATTCTGAATTATCTGCATTTGTGGTTAATACATTATCAAATGAATTCACCGACTATTATACTGTTCTGGTAAAAGAAAATCAGCGTTCTTCTGTAAATTTCCTGAAAAACCTCTTGCAAATAAAATCTGACACTCTTCAAGCGAGGATCAGTGGTTTACGTGAATATAAGATAGAAAACAGGATACTTAATCTTAATGAGCAATCCTCTCAAATCTATACCCAGACGGCAGATTATGAGCTGAGAATGCAGCAGGCAGAGAAAGATATAGTGGCTCTGAAAGGCACAATAGCCAACATAGATAAGCGATTTGACCCTGCTGACCGTCGGTACATGGAATCAACCTTTACTGATATTAATCAAAAGATAATCGGTTCAAAGGCCCAAATGAATGCGCTTCAGGATAAATACATTCAGAGTGATTTTGATGATCGTTATAAAAATTCAATTGATTCACTTCAAAAGATTGTAAGTGCCCAGATCAATACAATGTCGGATAAATACACCGATAATCCTCTAAGCTCAAAAACTGCACTTATACAAAAGAAACTTGATTTACAGATTGAGCTTGACCGCACTGTTTATGGCTTAAATTCACTCAAAAATCAGCTTGCTGTAATGAGTAAAAAATTCGAGCAACTGGTACCGCATGAGGCTGTAATTCAAAGCTATGAAAGGGATATACAAACAGGCAGTGAAGAGTATCAGGATCTGCTGGCACAGTACAACAAAGTAACAATGGAGGCTGAGTTTCCTGTTAAATTAAAACAAACTCAGGTTGCGATGCCAGGAAATCCGCTGCCATCTAAAAAAATGCTCCTGGTTATCATAAGCGGAATTTTGAGTGGTGTATTTTGTGTAATTATCCTGTTTATCATGTTCTTCCTGGATAACCGCATCCGTCGCCCGGCAGACCTTGTGCTGCTTACCAAAGCACCTGTTCTTGGATATCTCAACCTTGTTGGTAAGTCGACACTCGACCTGAAAGGTATCTGGAAAAACCTGCATGGAACCGCAGAAATGCGCGAATTTAAAAAGCAGCTTCGTTCTACCCGATTTGAAGTAAACCGTGAACTCGCCAGAACCTCCGATCGTGGTCAGGTTTTAAGCATAACCAGTATCAGCGAAGGTGAAGGAAAAACACTTATTTCTGCCTGTATCGCTTATACCTATGTTATGGTAAATAAGAAAGTTCTACTTATTGATGGAAACTTTGACAATCCTTCTATCACCAAAAACTCCAATACCAAACTATTTCTAGAAGACTTTCTGCACTCAGGCGACCTGGGTGGAATTAATTTCAATTCCGGAATAATGGTTATGGGAAACCGGGGTGGAGACAAATCATTGCTGGAAGTAAGCGACGAAGAAACCATCATAGAAAGACTGGAACAATTACGATCACACTTTGATGTTATACTCGTTGAGACCCCTCCCCTTGATGCTCTGAATAAAGCAAAAGAATGGATATTATTTACCGACAAAACTTTAAGTGTTTTTGAAGC
>CAYJAM010000056.1:0-10541 GCA_964367725.1 uncultured Sphingobacterium sp.
AAAGTCTGAACAGGAATATTAATCTTCCCTTTATTTCCTGGGTATTGTATTCATCCATACGATGGTTACGGTATCCAAGATTATATACTTTTTTAAGTCCCAGAACCTGGGCCACTTTATCATTATCCCGCTCATTATTCAGAACCCTGTCACCATCAGTTCCACCACCTGCTGCATCATCATTTGTGGTTCTGATCAGGTAACCGGTATAACCTTCACTAATTAGTTTTGCAATGGTGCCACCTGCAAATAAAGTAGAGTCGTCAACATGCGGTTGGATTACTGCAAGGACTTTTCCTTCATGGGGTCTTCCGGATACACTTCTCTCAATAACAATTCCATCATCTTCTGCCATTTTATTGGCTTCGGCTTCAGTTTTAGGGGCAATTTCAGCTGCCTTTGCTTCTGAGCCCAGTAGGGTAGCATACGTTGCCGGTATTATTGCACCTGCTGCCAGTCCACTGCTTATAAATTTTCTTCTTTCCATATCAGAATGTTTTCTATTTCTAATATAGAAATTCCTGAATTATAAAAAGTTTATAAATAAAAAAGCTACCCTTTGAAGAGTAGCTTTTTAAAAGATTTATTGAGTTATCAAAAATTTCCCGGACCGTTTCCTGGTCTCATACCCGGGCCCATTCCCGGACCACCCATACCTGGTCTCATTCCCGGACCCATTTGCTGCTGCTCTGGTTGTTTTCCACTGAATTTTTGCAGTCTCATGGTAAAGCTTAACATGAAATACCGTGATAAGCGATTACTTTGACTATCAGTGATCACGTTTCCTGTTACAGAACGGGATACACTGGTATTTTCATTGAGCAGGTCATACCCCTGAAATCTTAAAGAAGCACGTCTGTCTTTAAAGAATTGCTTTTCAAGATAAGTATTAATAATAAATGGATTTACTGCCAATGAGCTGCTGTATCCATTATTAAAAGATTTGCTGAGATCGGAACCTATCAACCAGGTTTTCAAAAAGTATACTTTATTGCTGAAATTCAATGAATAAGTTGAAACCTTCGTATTGTTATTGGTAATCGCATCATTCGTATTGGTATTCAAGCTGTATCTCAAGCCCGGATTGAATTCCAAATTCTTGTTGGGATTGATTTGCATATTCAAACCCTGCGAAAAGATCCAGTTCTTCCCTCTATTCTTTACGTTATCAGTGTATGAAATGTTATTGATGTAATTAGCTGATCCATTGAATGAGAACACATATTTCTTTTCCTTGAAAGGTTTGGAAAAATTATAGAAAGCATTTGTAGTAAAATAACCATCTGTATTAAGATAGCGGGTTTCCTGAACCAAGCCAACTGCCGGATCCATTGAACGGATGATATTTGAAACTATCTTATTTTCAGTAAAATTTCCGGATACATTAAAAAATAGCACATCTCCTGAATTGAAATTGAAATTATTATATCTGAAAGTAAGAAAATGCGAGAATTCAGCTCCAAGATTCGGATTACCATATACAGGATACTGAGGGTTTGAAATATCCGGGGTTGGTTGTAATTGTATATAAGTTGGCTCATTTGCCCGGCCAAAGTAAAATGCATTTACTGCTCTGGTTCTCGAGAAATTATAGGAATAACGTGCAGAAGGAATTATGTTAAAGCCTGTGTTCCTGTTAGGAGTAGTAACGCCATTAACTACTGATCTGCCTTCAAGTACACTTGGCTGAGCACTTAGTCCGAAGGAATAATTATATTTTTTCTCATTAAATCTGTAATTCAGTCCAAACCTGTTCGTACTGAATGAGTAGTTGAAATCGTTGCTCAGGCTTATGTTATAGGCTGATGACCCACTAGGGCTGATGTCATAAGTTTCCCTTTGATTTTTATAAGTTGTAGTACTGTGATTATAATTGAATTCCAGATTTGACTTTAAGCTAAGTGGCTCATTATAAGATAGATTAGTATTAATATTGGAGTTTCTGTTATTATCGTATAATTCCTGATTTCTATAAACATTGGTGTTTCCGCCCCCGACAATATAGTTTATATATTGGGTCAGCTGATCATCTTGCTGGTTGGTTTTGGCATTATTAGCCGAAGCGAATAAGGATAGATTTCTTCCTCTTTTTTTAAGACGATGGTTCAACAAGAGCGTTGCTCCGAAATTGGGATTTTTTGAATCGGTGTTATTAAGTGTCGTACCATCAGAGCTTAGCCGGCCATTATCATACTGTAAATAACTTGTATTTCCATTATCTAAGGAGGAGCCATAGCTAAATGTAGGATTGAATTTAATATAATTTACACTATCCGGGCGATATTCAATATTCCAGCCAAAGCGATGATTATTGTTGATCAGATTTTTTAATGAATTCTGGTTGGTAGAAATCAATGAATTCTGAAAATTATTTTGTTGCAACTGATCGCTGATCACATCGTTATCACGATTTGAAAAACTGTAATTACCGTATGAACTAACTTTTTTGCCATAATCTTTACGATAATTTAGTCCAACAGATCCAACAGAAGTAAGTCCGTCACTATTGTTTCCACCCTGGATGCCACCGCCTCCCTGAGTTCCACCACCTCCCATACCGCCGCCACCCTGGAAGCGCGTACCACCACCACCTCCACCACCAACAGTTTGTACTCGGGCACCACCGCCACCGCCACCAAATCCGCCGCCACCACCAAAATTGAATACTGAGCTATTGGTGTTGTTCAGATTCCCAATAAAAGAAAACTGTTCAGAATTATTATAGGTATTAGCTGTCAATGAAGCCTGATAGCGTTCTTTATCACCCCCTCCAACTGTACCTCTGGCGAAATAGCCTTTGTTTTTATCTGCCCTGATGGTAAAATTCAGAATCTTTTCAGGATCTCCGTTTCTGATTCCGGTCAGATTAGCCTGATCGCCATAATCGTCAATGATCTGAGCAGATTCAAGGATATCCGCGGGAAGCTGCTGTGTAGCAGTTTTAACATCACCACCAAAAAAATCTTTTCCATTAATCCTTACTCTTGTAACAGACTTACCCTGGGCAGTAACATTACCATCTTTATCCACCTCAACGCCAGGCAATCTCTTTAGAAGATCTTCTGCCAGCGCATTTTCCCTTAGCGGGTAATCTGATGCACGGTAAATTATTGTATCTTCTTTAATGGTTACAGAAGGGGTACCAGATATAACAACTTCTGAAAGCACCCTGCTTTCTGCCTTCAGACTGATTGGGTCTAATTTAATCGGCGTGTCGCCATCTTTGTATAAAAATCGCTTGTTTAAGGGCCTGTAACCTAAACTTGATACAGTTAACAGGAAAGTGGAGGATTTAACCCCTTTGAAAATAAAGTTTCCATCAACATCGGTTCTGGTAAATAAAGTGTCTTTACCGGCAATATATTTCACAGTTGCAGCAATGATACTGGTACCTGTGGAATCCTGTACTACACCACTTATGTCACGACTTGTTTGTGCAGTCGCACCATAGCTAATAAATAAGCCGATCATTAAGGGTAACAGTTTTTTCATATTTGTTATTATTGGGTTCATAATTGGTTTTAATCTCCTTCAATTCAAATTCAGGAGTATTGTTTATTGCTTTACTGCTAGTGTACTTTTTATAAAGAATTCTGTTGATGTTGATATTCTGGCAGGAGGGTAATTTCTGGACGGCATCCCACCGTACATCCCATCATAGTTTCTGCCATATCTTCCGTTATATCGTCCACCGTATCTGCCTCCATACATATCGTCAAAGGCATTCATATCCCTTTGCTGCACTGCCGCTGGCCCCTGAAATCCATTGATCCGAATACCGTAGGTTATGGGTTCGGTTCTTCCTGGCTCAATACCCAGCAACCTCAGAGGTATTGCAATCTCCTGAATCAAATTATTTTTTGAATCAAACGCTGCAGCAGCTTTTATACCATAAGTGTTGTATAGCGAGATACCACCATCAATAATTTCTTTGAATCCATCCACTCTTATCTGTTTGATTCTTTCAAGAATTCTTCTTTGTATTTCTTCAGGCTCAGGCGGTTCTGTTTCATTTAGCTTTTTCCCCGGAGTCCGGTCGAGAAGCGGAAAAGTAATCATTGTCGGAATTTTCTTATTTTCAATATTGGCAGAGAAACTTATTCCTCTTGCCAGAATTCGGGTTAAACTTTCTGGTGCCCCATTTTTTATAGCCAGGTAGATGTTTTCATCATCATTTGCAATATTGTAGTATAGTTTTGTGGCATCGTTATAAAGACCAAGACTATCGTTCCAGTCATTAAGCATCCCATCAATAAGTATTGGTTTATCAGCCCATAATGAAGTAATCAGTTCTGCTTTTTTCTGCGAATGCGCAGGAATGGAACTGAATAAGAGCATTATGGATAGTGAATGAAAAAAAAAGTTTTTGATTTTGGTGTTCATACGATTTTTAGACTAAGTGTGTGATAAAGGTTTAACGGGCTTCGTAATGATTTCATTACAATAGGTATTATATACGTTCACCCTACCATTATGAATCTGCAAAGATACATTAGACAGATTAGCGGCTTGGTAAATTAGTTAAGATCTTAAAAATTAGAATGAGCTGGTTTTAGCTCTTCTCCTCCCAGATCAATGCCAGATTGATAATTGTTTGAACAGCTTTTTGCATATCCTGTACAGAAACCCACTCTTGTTTTCCGTGAAAGGCATGCTCTCCGGCAAATATATTCGGGCAGGGTAAGCCCATGAATGAGAGCCTTGAACCGTCTGTTCCTCCTCTGATGCTCTGTAATCTGGCTGTCATTCCGCTTCGTTCAATGGCTTCTATTCCTGCCTGAATAATTTGCGGATATTGGTCAAGAACCGATTTCATATTCCGGTATTGCTCTTCAACGATAAATTCATATCCTGAACCGGGATATGCCTTCAAAATTTTCTGTACGATTTGTTCAAGAATCAGCTCATGGCTTTTTAATAATTCCGTTTCAAAATCACGGATAATGAATTCAATGCTTGCCTGTTCTACCGAACCATTTATAGAAACAGGATGTATGAAACCTTCCTTATCAGAGCTGTTTTCAGGTGAAAGATATTCCTTTGGCAGGGCCGAAACAATCTCAGAAGCTATTTTTATGGCACTTTCCATTTTGTTTTTAGCAAAGCCGGGATGAGCACTTACTCCCTGAATAATTATCCTGACACCATCTGCCGAGAAGGTTTCATTCTCAATGGAACCAGCAGTTTCACCATCGATGGTATAAGCAAAATCTGCCCCAAGTTTTTTGAGATCAACTTTGTCAACTCCCCTTCCAATTTCCTCATCAGGTGTGAAGAGAATCTTTATTTCACCATGTTTATATTCAGGATGGGAGATCAGGAAATTCGCCGCATCCATAATTTCGGCTATGCCAGCTTTATTATCGGCACCCAATAAAGTTGTTCCGCTCGCAGTTATGATATCATTACCAATCTGATCCTTCAGGTCAGGATGATCCTTCATGCGAAGGATCTGGTTAGGATCATCAGGAAGAATAATATCCTGTCCCTGATAATTTTTGTGAATGAATGCATTCACATTTTCGCCACTACAATCCGGAGAAGTATCCATATGTGAGCAGAAACAAATTACAGGTACTTTTTTATCAGAATTCCCAGGAATACTCGCATATACATACCCGTACTCGTCTAAATGAGCATCTTTCAAGCCCATTTCGAGTAATTCGCCAACTAAAATTATCCCGAGGTTTTTTTGTTTTTCGGTAGATGGAAAGCTTGCAGAAGCAGGGTCAGATTGGGTATCAACTGCAGTATATCTTAAAAATCGTTCTGTAACAGTATAGCTAATATTTTCGCTTAAGGTCATTTTTGCTTAATTTTAGTATTGGCTCTGCGAAATTAATCATTAGCAATCGTATTGTTGAAATGATTAGTTCTGAGAGTATTCAAGACTCATCACCCCGAAAATGAACATTGAAAGTTTAAGAGATTATTGCCTTTTAAAGCCCGGAGTTACTGAAACTTTTCCTTTTGGTGAAGACACGCTTGTGTTCAAACTGGCAGATAAGATATTTTTGCTTTGCGGACTCAATAATCCGGATCGTTTCAATGTAAAGTGCGATCCGGAAAGAGCAATATCACTTCGGGAAGAATTCGAGGAGGTACAGCCGGGCTACCATATGAATAAAACCCACTGGAATACCGTATTTATGAATGGGAGATTAAGTGATATACAGTTAAAGGAAATGATCGATCATTCTTATGATCTGATATTAAAAAGCCTGCCCAAAAACAAGCGATTTTAAGATTTTAATTATGGAATGGAAAGAAGTTAAGGATATTGAAAAGGCTGAAGAATACCTTAAAAAGGAATTCAAGTTCAAGGATTTTATTTCTGCCTGGGCTTTCATGAATAAGGTTGCTCTTTTGGCCGAAAAGTCGGGTCATCATCCGGATTGGTCCAATTCGTATAACAAGGTGACCATAATGTTAAGCTCTCATGATGCCGGAAATAAAATTACAGAAAAGGACAGGAATCTTGCCGATCTTATCGATAAGCTTGGGCATTGATCTTATATTTGTCAATCAGGTATGATTAGAGGGTTTTGTCTTTTATTGATCTTAATTAATGGTTTTCTTATGGCAAATGCACAGATAAGTCCTTTTGAAAAAAACAGGGAATTAACTGCGACCTATCAGGAACTGATTGATTATTATCAGGTTCTGGATAAGAAGCATGAGCAGATGCGGATTTTCGATTACGGACAAACTGATATCGGGAAACCATTAAATCTAATTGTCCTTTCGGGGGATAAAATCTTTGATCCCATCGAAATCAGAAAGCAAAACAAAAGAATTCTATTAATTAATAATGGTATTCATCCGGGTGAACCTGAAGGGATAGATGCCAGCATGATGCTTGTGCGCGATCTGCTGGAAAAAAATTCAATCCCTAAAAATATGGTGATATGTATCATCCCCGTCTACAATATTGATGGTATGCTGAACAGAGGACTTTCCAGAATAAATCAGAATGGCCCCGAGTCCTATGGTTTCAGAGGGAATTACCAGAACCTGGATCTCAACCGCGATTTTATAAAGGGTGATTCCAAGAATTCAAGGGTCTTTCAAAAGATCTTCAATATCTGGCAGCCGGAAGTATTTATTGATAATCATACAAGTAATGGAGCTGACTATCAGTATATAATGACGCTCATCGCTCCACAGAAGGATAAACTGAATCCTGTGCTTTCCGAATATTTAAGTGCACGTATGCTGCCTGAGCTGTACAAAAAAATGAAAGCCTCGAACTTCGAAATGACTCCCTATGTAAATAGTATTGAGGATACCCCGGATTCAGGAATTACTGGTTTTTTAGAGACTGCACGCTATTCAACCGGATATGCTGCCTTACATAATACCATTGGTTTTATGCCCGAAACGCATATGCTTAAGCCCTATCACCAGCGGGTTGATGGAACCTATAAGTTTATGGAGCATGTGATAGAAATTGTAGAGCGTGATGCGGATCTAATCGCCAAAAATAAGTTTAAGGCTGATGCAGATGTCAGGGCTCAGGTTTTATTTCCCCTGCAATGGACACTGGATGATAAAAGTTTTTCTCTCTTCAGATTCAAGGGCTACGAGGCCAAGTATAAAACCAGTGAAGTAAGTGGATTGCCAAGGTTATTTTATGATCGGAATGAGCCTTATGAAAGAGATATCCGCGTTTTTGATCATTATTTACCTTCAGAGATAGTAAAAAAGCCGCTTGCTTATATTATTCCGCAATCCTGGCAAAAGGTTATTGATCTGATGCTGCTGAATGGTGTTCAGATGAAACGCCTTGCCGCGGATACGGAGATCGAATCGGAAATGTATTATATTGAAGATTATAAGACTCCTGACAAACCCTTTGAAGGGCATTATCTTCATTCTAAGGTCAAGCTTCGGACTGAAAATCAAAGAGTAAAATATTACGAGGGCGATTATATTGTTTATACCAATCAGGTTCAGAACAGATACATTGTTGAAACCCTTGAACCTCAGGGTGTAGATTCCTTCTTTGCCTGGAATTTCTTTGATTCGGTGCTGGGTCAGAAAGAACATTTCTCTGATTATGTTTTTGAGGATGAAGCAGCCCGACTGGTAAAACAGGATCCAGCATTGTTAGCGAGGCTTGATGAAGAGAAGAAAAAAAATCCCGCATTGCTGCAAAGCCCTTCAGCACAACTTGATTGGGTGTACAGAAATTCAAAGCATTACGAAAAAACACATTTGAGATACCCGGTAGGCCGTTTGATCAGTCCTGCTAAAATTGAATTAAATTGATGGAGAGTTACATTAACGATACCCCTGTTGCAACGATAATTTTTATTTTCACGATTGTTACCAGTATTTATGCCTTTTCGAATGCAGAGGTTTATGGAAAATTTATGCTTCACCCATATAGTGTAAGTCGTGGGCGCCGACTGTACAGTATGATTACCAGCGGACTTATCCATAAGGACTGGCCACACCTGCTGGTGAATATGTTATCTTATTATTTTTTCGCCTTTACTCTTGAAAAAACCTTCGTTTCACTAAGCAGCTGGGGTCATTTCCAGTTTGGATTATTATACATTGTAAGTATTATTCTGAGTGATATCACTTCTATTTTTAAACATAAGGAGCATTTCTGGTTTAACAGTCTGGGGGCTTCCGGTGCCGTTTGTGCAGTTGTATTCAGCTATATTTTATTCTATCCGATGAATAAAATGATGATCTTCCCGATTCCAATTCCAATTCCTGCGGTTTTGTACGGCTTTTTATTTCTTGGCTATTGTGTTTATGCTTCGAGAAACTCAAGAGACGCGATTAATCATGATGCTCACTTCTACGGGGCACTGACCGGAGTCCTGTTCACAATTATTTACTACCCGGATATTGCAGGCTATTTTGTTAATCAATTAACCGGAGGATGATTTCCTGAATTAAAATAAACCGGAATATTTGAATGCCGAAAGATAAACAGGGTTTATGATGGTAAATCAACAGATTCGGCCGGAATAAACTCCATATTTTTATCAATAAGGTAGCTGAGAGGATGTTCAGGATCTTTCAGAATCTCAAATAAGAGGATACCCCATGGCTTCCAGAAATTTTCTAATACCTGAGCATAGGTTTTGTTTTGCCAGAAATCAAAAAGTGGTTTATTGCTCATTCCCCGTAAGGGCATAGCCTCAATATAAATTGCATCTTCGGTTGGCATGATAGTGTATTCCGGTAAACGGTTGAAGAGGTAATTAGAATAGAAAAACCGTGCGAAAACTTCCTCCAATTGTGCAGGATGTAATGATTTTCCGGATAGTTTTGAAAGTATTTCCTTATGATAGATAGCATTGGTACCATTATCCTGCAGACAGGCCATAATTCCAAAATCCTTCATGCCTAAAGAGAAAGTGAGGGTGTTTATCTCATCACGGTAGTTGAACAGGTCTTTGCTGCTCTCAAGTTTAAAAACTCGAATACTCCAGGGATTATTACCTTCAAAAATTACAGGCTGATTCAGAGACTGAAGCATGAGGTGAAGGTTACTGAATTTGTGCAAAAGTGATTGTGAGAGGATAAACTCTTCATTTTTTGCTTTCTGCTGCATTAATCCGATGCGGATTTCGTTGAAGAGGATACCATAAACCATTTTGGCGATCCATTGAAATAATCTTAACTCGGGTAATTGCTTAACAGAATCATATCCTGCTAAAAATGCAGTTCTTATTTCTTCTTCTAAAGGCTCTATGGCCTGCTCATAAATTTTCCCTGAGCATGGAAGTTTCATGTCGCTATAAGTGGACATACTTTCATCGAGAAGTTTAAAGGGTTTATCCTGAAGATCGTATTCCTGCATCAGCCAGATTGGAAATACTGTGATCTCCTCTTCAGCCGATTGAAGTTTTTCGCCGCTCAGGAAGCAGAATTGTTTGCTGAAATTTAACCGATCGAAAGGTTTGTAAACTTGAACTGCCATGGCTGGCAAAGGTAGTAAACCCGCTTATTTTATTTGGGGACTTTAGTTTTCGAATCGTAAAATTTTCGGATTTCATCGGCTATTCGGCGGACCATTTCCTGTTTTGACAAAATCAGGATATAATCGTCTTCCGTAAGTTCAAATCCCATTCCTCTCGACATATTGATGGAAGGATCTACAGCCCGCATATCGCCCTGTATATTATCAACATAGGTATTTGCATAATTATAGTTGGCAAGAAATGTTTTCTGGAATTTTACCGGTGGTTCTGCCTTGATCGATAAGGATGTTTTAAATCGTGCATTAGTTCTTTGCTGGATCTGAACAATATCTACGACTGCTGTAACGGTTTGATAAACAGGTTTTCCGTTTGAATCTGTCCCTGCAACAATATTACGGCTAACTCTTCTTCTGGAAAGCCTTTCATCTTTAGGCCAGAGCATAAAATTTTCAATATCAATATTGAGCACTACCTCCGGATTTTCATCAGCTTCAACCAGTACAAAGTTTACACTCTGAAATTGTTCTATTGCATTGAGCAACTGAAAACGATAATAACTCAGGTTGATAAAATTTGTATTTGCGCTGCTTTCGG
>CAYJAM010000057.1:0-10480 GCA_964367725.1 uncultured Sphingobacterium sp.
ACCTGATTTTGAAAGATTGGAGATAAACGGACTTTTCGGAGTTCCTGCAGGGACCAATATCTCAAGATTTCGGACTTCATGAAAATTATTAGCACCGCCGGTAGAAGAAGCAAAGCCAAAACTTAAGTTTGAAGGTATAGCCGAATGAGGTATATAAGACTGATCAATAATGATATGCCTTTCGTTGAGTTCCGTTCCTAATTTGAGGTAAACATTGACCGTATATCCTGTTCCCAAACCATTTGGTTCCAGAATAACTCTTGCCTTTCGATAACCGGCTTCATCAGCATCAAGTGAGCCTCCGGCGGCAGTTCTACCATTTTGTCCGCCGGCAATCTGAAATGCAGCCCCTGCTCCAATTGCAGACATTGACACCGCGTTGGAAGTTTGAATACTGGTCAGATATTCATAATTACTATTTGCAACTGAGCCGGCTTGCACAGAACCACTTCCGTTACCGTCACCCCTGAGTGTTACAGAACTGGGCCTTTGACCCGGACCCCCAACCCTTCCCTGTATAGGATTACTGAAGTTCCCGAACTCATCAAATGCAATACCAATAAAAGCCTTACTTAAACCGGGCAGATTCAAATCACTACGCTGGGAATATCCCAAAGAACCTCCAAATCCCCCAATATTAAATGCAGATGAAGCGCTTGAATCAAATAGAAAAAAGTTTATCCCATCAGCTCCTGAGCCACCATAGGTAAAATATTCAAAACTGATTTCTAATCCATCTGCTGAAGGAAAGCTTTGAGAACTACGTATAAAACCACTTTGAAAGGCTTGATTGTTGGTTAACCGAAGGTAACCTGATCCGTTAGGATCAATTCCGGAACCAGCAGTCAGGACTGCAGTACCTCCTAAAATAACGTTGGGTGCTGTGGGGCCATTGAAACCCTCACGGTACGGGAACTGAGCAAAAACAGTTACTGCCCAAAGCAATGTGAGCAAGAAAAATGATATCCTTATAAGAATTTTTGTCATCAAGCCCGATTTTTAATAAATTTCACATGGCTCATAAACTATTGAGCATAAATATTCAATGTCTCAAATGCCAACAGTGAATTAATCAGCGAAATTTAACAAACTTAAATAATTTAACTTAATGTTAAATATCATGATATTATTGGGGATACAATATCAATTTAAAAAATAATTCTTGAATCAGAACGATTAATATTCGACTTTAAAGTTCTTAAGAAAAATTAATTTGAAGGTTTTTTTGATGAAACTGCATTTTAAACACAAGTTTAGCTTTACCGGTGTGTTGCATTATGTGAGAATATCTTTATGAAAGGAATTTTATGAAGGGGACGAAACTTGCTTAACCTATCCTAGTAGGCCGTGTAAAATTTCTTCAAATAAGAGTTATTTCTTACAAAAACCATGAATTTTCATAGAAAATAAGTTGATAATAAATATCAATTTGATTGAAGTATTGTTATGTACCCTTTGACAGGAATCTTTGACTTACTATGTTCAAAAACATAGTAATAGGTGCCGGTTGGTAAGGGATTTCCTCCCCTTTTACCATCCCAGTCATTAGTATAATTTACTTTTCTGTAAACTTCCTGACCAAAACGATTGAATATTTTAACAGAATTATTGCCAAAATCTTCAATGTTACGAACAATCCATAAATCGTTAATACCATCTCCATTTAGCGAGATCAAATTTGTGGCCGAAATTTTAATTGAATCATCTATCGGATTAAGATCAGGTATTTCAGGAACAGTCTGAGATACTTCAGGAATCCTAATTTCAAGATTTCTGATCTCATAAGATTTTGATGAAACTCCTGAACTGGCAGCAAATCCATATTTCAAATCTACAGGAATACCATCAGTGGGTTTGTATGAATAATTTTTTACAACATGATGTACCATTCCGGCTCCATTTGCGCCTTCTGTGATCCAAACATTAATGATAAAACCGGTATGAGTATTATCAGGCACAAGTTGAATCTTTAACTTCCGGTAAGCGGCTTCATCCTGATCTAAAGCGCCACCCGGGGCGGTTCTTCCATCCTGGTTTCCAAAAATCTGAAACTTTGATCCCGCGCCTGCTAATTTCATTGCAGTTTCATCAGTCGTTTGGATACCTGTTAAATATTCGTAATTATCCTTAAAATTATTTTCTCCATGTCCATCGCCCCTGAGAACTATTGAACCGGGTCTACGACCGGGACCGCCCTGTTTATTAGAACTTGAACTACTAAATTCACCATATTCGTCGAGCGCCAAACCGAGAAATCCCTTATTTAAACCCGCCTGAGCTAAATTCTGAGCATAACCTAAAGATCCATTAAATGCCCCTATTTTAAAATTTGCCCGGGCATCAAATAAGAAAAAGCTCAACCCTTCTCCTGAACCTCCACCATGTGAGTAATACTCAAAACTGATTGTTAAACCTTTTGCAGTTGGTATTTTTTTTGAATTATGGACAAAGCCGGATTCTTTCGGCTTGTTATTCGTAAGTCTTAAATACCCCATTCCTGAAATATCCAGTGTGCCTGAAGTTAACTTTGCCTGATTGGGATTAGCTCCTAAGACCAGCCCTTCAGCTATATTACTCATAAAACTTTCCTGATAAGGAAAAACTGCTTCAGCACGGTTAATATTGATATTGTAGCGCTGCTTACTTAATCCATCTGCAGCAGTAACTATCACTGAAATCAAATTCTTTCCAACCAGGAGTGGTATATTTTGTGACCCTGATTTTGGGAGTTTGAAACCATTGATCTCAACAATTGCGTTAGGGTCATTCAAGGCAGGGATTACAGCAATAGAATCTGCCGAATACTCAACATATGCTGAATAGTCAGAAACCTCTGTTTTAAATTGAGGCAAAAGATTTCCGGAACTCAAACTCAATGCTTTTAAACGTGTATCATTAGAAACACCAAAATCAACAATTGCTTGGGTAACTACACCTGAGCCATTCATTATTTCTCTACCACCCAGAGTAGCTATAAATACACTTCTTCCGGGTTTAGCCCCCGGATATACCAAAGCAGTATAGGTGCCATTTTCGAGATCAGTTATTTGTCCAATTGTGGCTGTACCTGATAACTTACTAAATAGGACCTGCTCCCCTCCCTTCATATATCTTTCGCCATTGGGATATTTTGTGACTATGGTCAATAACTGTGATGCATCTGCACTGATAGGCTTACTCATTATTTCTGGTGTGAGCATAGATTGCATTGCACTTGGGCGAATCATCCTGATAATCAGCTTCCATTCTGAAAAGGCTCTGGTTCCAATGGAATCTTTGGCAACTACACCTATTTCATAAACATTGTTTTTGTCATGATCCATCGGAAAATCAAAATCTCTGCCCTGCATACTTACTATTCCGTTTAATTCATTAATAGTAAGCAGATTTGAATCCTTTCCAGAAAGTGAATAAAGTACTTTTCCAACTGCTTTTCCAATCAGTACAGGTGCAGGGCCGGTATAATTCATCTTCTCATCGATCATCACATTTTCAATAGGCAGCATGGAGAAGGTCTCAAATTCCTGAATTTTAACAATTTTTACCTTCCAAAAGACAGAGGCTGTATTCTGATTTGTATCTGTGGCCTTCAATCCAATCTCATAAACATTGTCCTTATCGCTGTCTAAAGCTGAGCTAAAGTCTTTTGCCTCCATACTTACAATTCCAGTAAGGGCATCTAGTTTAAAAAGAGCCGAATCTATTCCTGTTAGGGAATAAAGCACTTTGCCCACTGGTTTTCCGGACAACACTGGTGCAAGACCAGTATAAGACTGCTTCTCATCGATTATCACATTTTCAACAGGCAGGATAGTGAATGCCTCTACCTCCTGACTTTTGGCAATTTTCACCTTCCAAAAGACAAAGGCTGTATTCTGATCTGAATCTGTAGCTTTCAATCCAATCTCATAAACATTGTCTTTATCGCTATCTAAAGCTGAGCTAAAGTCTTTTGCCTCCATACTTACAATTCCAGTAAGGGCATATAGCTTAAACAGAGTTGAATCCCTTCCGACAAGTGTGTAGCTGATTGTACCTATAGCTGTACCATTCAATTTCGGCATTGTGCCTGAATACTTTGATTTTTCAAAAATTTCAACATCCGATACCTGTTCAAATCCAAGTTTTGAATATTCTTTAACATTCAGTATCTCAATTCTCCAGTTTTCAGAATAAGAATTGCCTCTTGCATCCCTTGAACTCACCACAAAATCATAATTATTGTCAGAATCTTTATCTGCAGGATGCTCGAAATCACGTGCATTCATGACCAATTCTCCACTTACAGGGTTAATTGATATTGCAGATGAATCCATTCCTTCTAAAATGAAACTAACTCTTCCTTTTGCAAATGCCTGCCCCTTATAGATTTCATTTTCATTAATTGAACGCTGATTAACTACATTCTTAGCAATTACTGAAACAGATAGTTTCGTATCATTTAGAGCATACCTGCCTGATAAGTCTGACCAATTCCATCTGAAACTATCTGTTCCACTGAAATTAGTTTCAGGATAGTAAACTAAATCAGAAATATCATTAAATAAGATCTCCTGCGCAGTATTGACCCGGCTTTCTTTCAATTTCAGAATACCATTGGCCGGAAGACTTTCAATCCTGATCCTTGCCATGACCGACTTTGATGGATCATTAGCCTTTGTAATGGAATCAATCAGATCATAAAATTCTGCTGAAGAGAACGATAAGCTCTTATTTTCATTCATTATTTTTAACATCTCCCCGGCCCGCATCTGGCTGACATTAATTTGCATACTGACAGAATCAGTGCAAGTTCCTACTTTCACCTTATAAACAATTTGAGCTGAACCCATTTTTAAAGCATGGACCAGTCCTGTTGAATTCACACTGGCAATGGCAGTATTACTGCTGCTCCAGAATCCCCCTGGAGTATCCGAACTTAATTGACTTGTTGAGCCTGCACTGATTGTTGAAGCACCATTAATACCTGAAATTAGCGGAATTGCATTAATGCTCACACTTGCATTTGCCGTTACTGAACAAACCCCATTGGTCAGGGAATAGATAATTGTATAATTGCCCGGGGTACTTTCAGATAGATTGATTTCACCACTTGATTCATTAATGTTAAGACCCGGAGAAGAACTGAATTTACCTCCTAAATCGCCTGTTAATGAAACATTTGCTTTACCCTTTGCACAAAAAGAATCTGTTCCATAGCTGATAGCAGCATTAAGTAAAGGTTTGATGCTAAGACTGATCGGTATTTCATTGCTTTCAAATGAATTATTGCTGCTATTGACTGTCAATAAGCCCCTGTAAATACCTGCAGCAAATCCGGATATTCCATCTATGGTGATTGTACCAGTAAGATCTTTGTTAGAAACATCAATGAAGCCGGCTGTATTTGCTGAGTTATCCCAATTAATGCTGTAGCGATTTGGAAGTGGATCTCCGGTAACATTGTTGAACTTAATTTCAGCAGATGCTGTTCCAATACAAATAACAGGGTTGGCCTGTGTTAGCTGAATTGATGGCACCGGACTAACATTAAATTTGAAAACATTTGCACTTTGATCAATATCCAGACCACCATTATCTTGTCCTCCATTATCTTTAACCTGAAAAGAAAAGGAAGTATATGGATTACCTGTTTCATTCAGTCCGGGCACAAATTTTAGTTGGCCCCCTCTTAATGCCTCAATGGCAATTAATTGGCCGGCACTAATGGCAACATTATTTAACTTCAAGCTACCGGAACCTGGCAAATCAACTATCTTTACACCTAGAAAAGTATTTAAAATACTGTCATTGGGATCACTAAATCCGAAATCAGCTTCATTAAAAATATATCCGCTATCGTTAACTTTGAGTGTTACTTCCCTGTCAGTTCCTGCAGGTGCATCATTCACTGAATTAACTGTAATTATTACATCTTCATCTGCCAATGCCTTATTCGTTGCGGTATGACCGTTCCATTTAAATGAAGAAACAGAACCTGAATAATTAAGTGGGGGAGTAAAAGTTAGCTTTCCTGCACTTATATCAGAAATAGCTATGAGCTGAGAAGAATTAACTGCAGTTCCATCAAGTTTCAGAATGCCTTCATTGGAAGGAGGAAGGCTTGTAAATTCTACATTCTTTAGGGTATTTGGGCCTTTAGGATCAAAAAAGCTGTTTGTAAAATCGCTCAGATTAAAACTAAGCACCTGATCTTCATTAGCAGATTTAATTAGCTTATTTAATACTGGTTTATGGTCCAAATTTGAAGGCAAAAGTATCTCCAGGTTGCGTATTTCATATGTAGTACTTGCTCCGCCTGAACTCGCCCAAAAACCAAACCTGAAATTTGCAGGAATTTGATTGGTAGGTAAATATTGAAAATCTTTTATAAGATGATGTATAATTGCCCCAGAAGGGTTACCCTCAGCAATCCAAACATTTAAGACATATCCTGAACCTGCCCCATTAGGAACAAGGTCCATTTTAATTCTGCGAAAACCTGCTTTCAATGAATCCAGTCCGGCAGCCCCTGAGCTTCTTCCGTTGGCACTTCCGAAAAGTTGAAATGGACTTCCTGCCCCAACAGCAGACATACTACCTGCATTATTAGTTTGAATATGAGTAAGGTATTCATAATTTGAAGGGATAAGAGTGCTGCCATCTCCATCACCACGAAGAGTTACTGAACCTGAACTTCTGCCAGGACCACCCTGCCGGCCAGTACCCGGGCTGCTGAAATTACCATATTCATCGATACTTAAACCGATAAAGCCTTTACTCAGACCATTGGAGGAATAACTTTGTGCATATCCCATCGCTCCGCCGGTTCCTCCGATATTAAATGGATTTGCCGCTGCATCGTACAGGAAGAAATTAATCCCATCTGAACCGCTGCCTCCATGACCATAATAATCAAAGCTTACCGAAATACCTTTTTCAGATGGGAAATCTTTGGTGTTATAAACATACCCAATCTGTCCGGCTTGATTATTTGTGAGACGCAGATACCCGGCACCTGTTGGATCACCTTTACCTGAAGTTAAATCTGCAGAATTCGGATTTGAACCAATTATCAAGCCTGCGGCAGTCGGATTTTTAAAACTTTCCAGGTATGGAAACGTTGGGTTCAATGCAGTAATCTTTATGTTCACATAGGCATTCGATACAGCATAATTATCACCATCTGAACCATTCCATTGAAAACTGGCAGATCCGGCAAAATCGGTATCAGGAACAAATCACAGGCTGGAAATATCTGCCAGATTAACTTCCTGGCCGGCAATAACATTTGTCCCGTTCAATTTTAGAATTCCGTATAAAGGAAGATTCTGAACCTTGATTTTAGCGAGGGAACGGGATGTGGGATGGCTGAAATTCGAAGTAAAATCTGATGATTTGAATACCAAATCAACATTTTGGATCCCTTCTGCTATGACATTCGCGACTACCGGAACCGTCAATGGATCTACTGGCTTTGATATTTCAAGGTTTCTTATCTCATGGAAGTTTGAAGCACTTCCTGTACCCGCAGAAAACCCATAACTCAAATTTGTTGGAATTGTGCCTGTTGGTATATAAGAATAATCTTTAATGACATGATGTACAATCGCACCAGCCGGATTTCCTTCTGAGATCCAAACATTCAAAATAAAACCAGTATTGGTGGCATTAGGCACCATATCGATTTTGGCTCTGCGATACCCTGAATGCAGTGGGGTCAGGCCTGTTAGTATCGTCCGACCATCTATACCACCTGCAATCTGAAAACTATTACCTGCCCCGGCAGCAGCCATTTCTGTAGTGTTATTTGTTGATATCCCGGTTAAATATTCATAGTTAGACCCTGCAGGAGTTCCTGTGCCCAGTCCGTTTCCATCACCTCTCAATAAAACAGAACTCAACCTTCTACCGGGTCCGCCCTGCCTTCCTGCATTTGGATTACTAAAATTTCCAAATTCATCCAAACCAAGTGCAAGAAAACCCTTGCTTACACCAGGAGAACCCGCGTTCTGTGCATAACCCAATGAACCCCCAAATGCCCCGATATTAAATGAACTGACAGATGAATCATAAAGAAAAAAACTGATTCCATCAGCTCCGGTACCCCCATATGTAAAATAGTCGAAACTGATTGAGAGACCATTTGCAGATGGGAAAGCTCTGGTGCTTCGCACATAACCCGACTGATTGTTCTGATTGTTGGTTAAACGAAGGTAACCTTGTCCTGCAGGATCAACTGTGCCTGAAGTAAGAATGGCATCTCCAGGACCTCCGCTTAGGACTAAATCTGCAGCTGTTGCGTTTTTAAAACTTTCAGCGTATGGTAATTGAGCAAATGCCTGAATCACTAACAAATTAAACACTGCCACAACTATTGCCAGTTTGTAGAAGTCTAAAAAATTATATGAATCTGTCTTTTGCATCAATTAGGGTTGCAACATATATTTAATACATCGCGAGCGGAATAGGCAAACAATGAGCCATGCGATTGAATTCTGAAAATCAATTCAAACAATTTGCCCGGGACCCTGAAAATCAGACAGATACTTTTGAAGGAAATGTTGAAATAAATAACTCGGAATGATGGAAATTTTTGATGTCTATGAATTTAGTTTCCCATCATGGGGAATTAATTCCTGAAATGGCGATATATCAAAAAGCTTCATAAATGGCTTTTGAAAGCACTTTATTTATTGAAAAATCACTTTTGGGAATAGTAAATCCGGATGCTTTTCAAAATAAAAATGATAAAAAAAACAAAACTCCATTTTGAATTATCTTACTTCTCAATGACGATGCATTCAATAAAATCACGTCAATTTGCATACGGAAAATATTAGTCAGACATGGAATCACTTAAAGGAAAAAACGCAATAATTACAGGAGCCGGAAGGGGAATCGGAAGAGCAATCGCAATTGCACTGGCTGCAGAAGGCGTTAATGTTGGATTGATATCCCGCAGTAATAATGACCTTCTGAAACTTAAAGATGAACTTAATAGATTCGGAGTCAAAACTTCAATAGCTGTTGCCGATGTTGCAGATATAGAGGCTGTTAATGCAGCCGTTAAATTCATTCAAAATGAACTGGGAAGTATTGATATTTTAATTAATAATGCGGGAACTGCAAAATTTGGTAAGTTCTTAGACCTGCAACCTGCAGAATGGGAAGAACAGATCAGAGTCAATCTGTTTGGTGTTTATTATGTTACCAGAGCCGTTTTACCGCAAATGATAGAACGCCAGACCGGTGATATTGTCAATATTTCTTCCAGTGCAGGCTTGAAAGGAAGTCCGATGACCAGCGCATATAGTGCCTCAAAATTTGCTCTTATGGGTCTCAGTGATTCATTAATGCAGGAAGTGCGAAAACATAACATCCGGGTCACCGCATTAAACCCGAGCACTGTAGTAACTGATTTGGCAATCAGTGCAAATCTCATCAACAATAATGAAGAGCGGGTGATGCATCCGGAAGATTTTGCAGAATTGATTGTAGCACAGTTAAAATTAAACAGAAGGGTTTTTGTGAAAGATGCTTCTATCTGGTCAACCAATCCATAATCCATCTATTCCCTATTTCCTATTCCCTATTCCCTATTCCCCCCAAAAACCTCCCTGCAATCCCATATCTTTGCATAAACCTCTAAAGCTTAAGAATGACAAAACATTTTATCGAAGACGAAAAAATTGAATGGGAACAAATTGATGCAGGTGTTCAAAGGAAGATCATGGCTCATGATCCCAGCCTGATGATCGTGAAGATTAAATTTGAGAAGGGTGGTGTCGGCCCGCTGCACAAGCATCCTCACGTCCAGATCACCCATGTACAGAGCGGAAAGTTCGAAGTCAGTATTGATGGCAAAAAAAAAGTACTCAAAGGAGGTGATGCATTTCTTGTGACTTCAAACCTGATCCATGGTGTTCTCTGCCTTGAAGCTGGAATTCTGATCGATACATTCAGTCCGATGCGGGAAGATTTTCTATAAAATAAGCCGTACAGATTTTAATTCTTATACCAGTTTAATTCCATATCTCCCCGTCTGAATAAGCCCGGCCCCGGGCAAAAAGCAATCTGTTTAATATGATGAAACCATATTAAAATCTCGTTTCGTTATTAAAAATCAATATTTTTTGGCTCATAGTTAAATAACTTAACTAATAATAAATAAATCCTGAAATATTAAAAACAAAATAAACGTATATCAATTTAAAAAGGGTCTCTTTTAAACACTATTACAACAGACCACAGGATTAATTAATCAAATAATATGAAGATGAAACATTTAATTCTTCCGGCATTTATAGCTATAGTCTTACTTGCCTGCTCTAAAAACAGCAATAACACTGTTACTCCAGAGATTCCCAGCACAGGAAATGCAGTAGTTCCGGATGTTTATAAAAAAATCTATGGTGCTACAAGTATCACCTCCGATGGGACCTATATCACCATAAAATCTAAGGGGCTTCCCGATCATACAAGCCCTTATTATGCCACA
>CAYJAM010000058.1:0-8987 GCA_964367725.1 uncultured Sphingobacterium sp.
GGTTAAATTTCTGACTTGTTATAAGACAAAGTTCAGGCTAAATCATAAAACTATCGTTCACATAGGTTAATAAATAAAATCTCCGGCCTATAATTTTTTAACTGCTTGATCTCTACGTATACGGCTGAGTGATTGAGGTTTAATACCAAGGTATGAGGCAATGAGATATTGAGGGATTCGTTGAACAAATACGGGATACAAATTGGAAAACTCGGCATAGCGATGCTCGGCATCTTCACTATTCGTTTTTGCCAGACGGTATTGAAGTCCGATGAATGCATTTTGTATCAGGATTCTGAAAAAATGTTCGAACAAATGATTGCTGGAACAGATCTTTTCAAAATTTTCGCGGTTTAATATCAAAATCTGGCTGGGCTCAAGTGTTTCTATAGTATAGATTCCGGGTTTTCCTGAGAAGAAGCTATAATGATCAGTGATCCAGTATCCTTCCAGTGCAAACTGTATGGCATGTTTGTCACCATGTTCATTAAGCAGATAGGAGTATGCGGAACCTGTTAAAAGGAAATAAACATTTTTGCAATGAGAACCCTCTTTACAAAGAATTGTTTTTTTATCAAATGATTCTAAAAACAGAAAACTTGAAAATTGTTCAAATTGATCGTCAGTTATTTGCTGCCCAATGGTACGTTCAATATTTAGTCTGAGGAGATCTTCCATTACAGATTAAAATAACGATTTATATTTAAATGTCAGAATTTAGTCCCTCAAGCATATGTGCAAGTATGGGGTGACATTTTTCCCTGCAGCAGGAATAATAATGGCCATGCTTCCATTGTTCTGATTTGGGCGATTGACCCCACCAGAATTCTGCAATAGCCAGTGGTTTCATTTGATGTTGAAATGCATATTGGAGTAGTTTCGGTCCGGCACATTCTCCGGCACCTGCAGGAGGGTTTCTATAGGAAGCATTTGTAAAAAGCTCGTTCAGACTCTTTTCTACACCATGTTGATTGAGGAAATGGTAGTTCTTAAATAATTCTTTTTGTAGGTGATTGGAGTGATTTCTTCTTCTTATTTTCAGAGTGCTGATCCGTTCAAGGTAGCCTTCAGTCTTCAGTTTTACTTCTTCATAAATCTCCTGATTCATTTTGTTTAATTCAGCCATTCCCAGATTTAAAAAATTATTTTCTTTAAGGCTGTCGAAAACCGGTGGAACAAATTTTGAATAATGGTTAGCACCTCCTAGTTTTCCTGAAAAAGCAACAAGATAACCGGTTTCATTCCACTGATTTTTTACCACAAGAACACCAAACATCTTACCAATAACCGGTCCCTCCTGTCCAGGATTTAATCCAAAATTATGGACCCAATCCTCCTGATTAATGAGGTAATCCTGCACTTCTTCTGCTGCGAGCCGGCAGAGAGGATGAGGATTATTACCATCCAGCGAGGTAAAATACCTGGGTAGTGCCCGGGCTTTGACCGGGTATTTAAATAAGTTGAAAAAGGGATCGGGAGTTTCTATGCCTGAATGGATTAAATGCTTTATCCAGTATTTTCAATCGGTAGGATCGAACAAAATAATTGCAATTAGTTTCGACTTATTATTTACTGAGCTCTTTAACCTTTGAAGCAAGCTGATCGAAAGATAAACGATCTGAGTTATTTTTTCCAACATAACGATAAACCTCCTTACCCTTCGGATCGAATAGAATGGTAGCAGGATAATGTACTATCTGATTATGAAATTTATAACCATCAGGTATGCCCAGTTGTTTAGCTAATTGTGCTTCCGGATCACGGTAAATTGGGAAATTTTTCAAATCTTCAGCAGCCAATTTACCTGACCATGCTCTGATCTCAAGTTCGGTATCAGGCTTAATGAATACCTGGACTACATTTTTCAGGGTTTTTGCCTTGCTGAAATATTCCTGAGTATGACGGATGCAATAAGGACATTCCGTTTTAAGCAGAAAATGCAGGGCGACAAATTTGCCTTTTTCCTTGCTAAGCACAAACTCATGATCATCTGTGGCTGATTTAAGCTTTATGTTCGTTGATTGAGCCTTGACAATTACACCCAAGGCTAATAAAAAGATCAGAGTTATTATGCTGTACTTGATTTTCATAAAACCGTATTTATTGTGATAATAATTATTTTACGTTAAAAATAAATCTTAACAAATTAAATTAATTCCCTCCAAGAATGATTGGCGCATTTTTACCGTTTCCCATGATGATTACTTTAGTGTTTGGGGAAAGTGCAATCTCCTTTTGAGCCTTAATCGTTTCATACTGGAGCTGTTTATCGCTTAAACCTGTCGACAAGATGCGTTGATAATCTGCAATACCTTGAGCTTCAACTCTTTTTCGTTCAGCTTCCTGTCTTTCTTTTTGAAGTACAAAGGTCATTTTCTGGGCATCCTGTTCTGCATTTATTTTGGATTCAATGGTCGTTTTTACTGATGCTGGTAAAGTGATATTTCTGACCAGCAGCTGCTCAAGTTCAAGACCGCGTTTGATAAAACTTTTATTGATTGTATTGAATATTTTATTTTGAAATTCATCCCGCTTACTTGAATAAAGTGCCACAGCATCATAAGATACAGCATTATCTCTGATAGCTGTACGTGCAATGGGTCTGACAATTTTATCCAGATAATCAGTACCGATGGTTCGCAAAATTTCTGGTGCAGCAGAAGGTTTAACTTTAAAGAGCACTGAAAGATCGATAATTACTTCAAGGCCATCTGCTGAAAGTACCCTGATCGCATCATCACCTACTTTTCCACCTTCATCATTCACACCGGACATGGTATAATTTTGGGTTTTTACATCAAAGGTAGTAACCTTCATCATTGGGTTAACGATGTTTAATCCACTGTACAAAACATCATTATTAACTTTTCCGAAAAGAGTTTTCACACCCACCTCCCCTGATTCGACAACTTTGAACATGGACAAGGAGGCACCGATGATTACTAATACAAGGGCAATAATTCGAGTAATGGTACTAAATCTTGCTGAAGGTCCATCCTGAGCTGCCATAAAAAAACTGGCAATAAGGGCAAAAATTCCAATGATAATTAAAAACATGATTACTGATATTAGTTAAATAAAGTTACTACAAAACATTAGCTATACAGGAATATTAATTTCATAGGAGGATACCTTTGCTATGAAAATTACGCTGTGAAGACAAAAAAAGGCATTTGAAAGATGCATTTTTTTTGCCCTTGTACTACAAAAATATTAGTTGAAGTTATTCTGATTTATAGCAACATAGAACAGGTAGCCATTCAGAATAAAATAGGATAAAGCTGGTAAAGATTGCCAAAAACCATCTCTTATTTTCAGCCTAACAGCAAAACCAAATAACATTAAGATACATAAGCACGCAGATGAAATCAGGTAGACTGGATGGATCTGAAGTCCCACAATTAATCCTGTTCCTCCCAGGATCTGCAAAGTACTGGTCAAAAAGGTGAATTTTTCGAGCTCATATCGTTTGAATTCATCTTTCATCTTAGCGGATGAATAAAAGCTTAAGCCATAGAATAAAAAAGATAAAGCAGAAAACCAGGTTAGGCTTAGATTAATCACACTCATAAAGTGATGATCTCAGCATAAAATGCGGCAATAAATAGTGAGATAAGCAGAAGAATTAAAGAAGGGATATGTTTCGAAATTGGATTTTTAACCTTGAAATGTGCCAGCTGTGCACAAATCATTAAAAAAGCCATAAGGAGAGCAGCATAAAGTACCGGATCCGGGTACCAAATCCCAAGGATTAATATGGTAGCCAACGATATTTTGGTAGCACCAACGAGGTTTCTGATCAGATCTGGGAGTCCATATTGTTTAAATTCCAGAACAATATTATCGAATCTGAAGATCCAGACATAGGCCACTGATAGGGCAAGGACGACTTGGGCAATAATTACTAAATTTTCCATTTGTTGAATTTAATGTTTGCAGGTCTTCCGGCTTTCCTGAAATGCCCTTAATTCTGGATTTAATTTTTCCTTATAACTAAGATTTATAATTCAACAGGAATCACTAATTGCATAAGAAGATAAAGATTGAAATTAGCAGAATTATTTCACAAACACCCCGTTAATCATCACTTTCTCAATATTTCTCATGACTTTGATATCTTCCAATGGATTACCCCTTACCAGTATCAGATCAGCAAGCTTTCCTTTCTCGATGCTGCCTAAGTAATTATCAATTCTGAAGAATCGGGCATTTTCCATTGTCGCAGCATGAATGACCGCAGCATTTGACATTCCGCTTTCTACAAAGAGTTCCATTTCCCTCTGGTAAGCCCAGCCTTTTTTGGCATAAGGGACCATGCCATGTGAACCAACCACAACTTTTGCTCCTCCCTTCTGAAGTTTTGCTGTCAGTTTCATCATCTTATCGAATCCTTTTAACTTAATACTGTCTGCAGTTCCTGATCCGGGCTGATATTCAAAAATAGCTAAGGTTGGACTAACAAATGTGCCTTTTCTGACCAGAAAACGGGTTAGGCTGTCTGCCGCCGGAGAGTTTAAATCAATTGCTGCCCAGGATTCATAGCGTCCCTGTTTGCGGTAATTATTATCAGCCAGCATAGCCTGACGATATTTTTCGGCTTCCCGTTTAGGTGTAAGTGATAAGCCGAAGGAGGTAATGTGTTCAATCCCATCCAGGCCTGCTTCAATGGCATGTTTGGCTTCAGTAATTTCCAGATGTCCGGTAACCGGTAGCCCGCGTTTATGTGCTGCATCAGTGATTGCTTTAATCATTCCCGGTGGTGTTCTGAAATAGATCTTGATAACTGTAGAACCCTGATCTGCAACTTCGTTCACTTGTCTTACCGCCTCCGCATCATCACGAACCACGTAAGCATCGTTCGGGTATGCAGGTGGTGAACCATCCAGATGAGGGCCACTTAAGAAGAGTCGCGGATTTTTTTTATCAGATTTCCGCACCTGATCATACATTTCAATCCATAGTCCGGGATCACGAAGTGAAGTAATACCATTTTGAAGAAACATTGATGGAAGCTCATCAGATCCATCGATATGGAAATGGGAATCAATAAGACCCGGCAATAGTGACATGCCCTTACCCTGAATAATTTCAGCTCCCTGAGGAATCTGTATACCTTTTGAGGGTCCGGCAGCTATAATTTTATCCCCTTTAACTATTACCGAAGCATTCGGAATTGCTTTTCCACCATTCCCGTCTATCAGATTGACATCTATAATAGCTATGATTCCTGCTCCCCGGGGCAATTCGTTCTCATTGAGAGGTTTAATAGGCTTTTGCACCGGTTTTTGTGCGAAGAGTGCAGTTGCCAGAAATATAAAGACAAGAAGCAGAATGAGTAATCGTTTCATACAATAGTCAATTTTGGGATTTATCTTTTGGAAAAATAATGATAATCTAAGGCATATTTATGACTTTGCAATTGGTTTATTAATTTGATTTTAATGATCATAACTTATTACCCTTGAAATGCGCCATTTCTCGTCTTTTTTCTGCCAGATCATTAGAAATTTAAAAGTTCCGATCTCTAATTTTCCATTCTCCATGTGTTTGAACTGGTGTCTGCCGATCTGAATAGCACCATAATCCTTTATGGGATAAACTTCCAGGCTGCCCTTAACTAACTCCCTGCTAAGCTTGTTTTCATTCCTGAAGGTGTTTCCGAAATTTTCAAACACTGTTTTATATGGTATGAGTCCGCCGTTATCCTGAAACCATTCCAGATCTTCTGTAAACATAGCTTTGAAAACAGACATATCCTGCGTATTGAAAGCCTGAAACATGAGGCTGTCGGCTCGTTCAATTTCTTTGAATAAATCAGGTGAGGTGGGAGCGACCTTCTTTTCTTGTGCCGCGACAGATAGCGTCATTAGCATGGACAATGTTAAAGTGTGCAAGAGGAATTTTGATCTCATGAGAATTGTTTTATTTGGGACTGTCAATTGCTGTTATTTGTTACACTGATGAACTTTCAATTACTCTTATATAAAGCGAAAGACGGAATCGCAGGAACAGATCATTGACATAAAAAATGGAGTCCCAGGTAAATCTCCATTTAAATCTGTAAAATTAACAGGAAGCCTCTTTAAAATTAATTCAATTTCTGAGCGATTTTTTTGGATATTTTAGTCAGAGATAACAAATGAAATTAACTTTTTAATTTGTTCAAATCACCATTTTTAAAATCTCTTGTCAATAACTGATAACTGACTGCAAACCAGATTAGTACACATGGAAGCGCCTTTAGTGAATAGGGTTTAATGAATTCATTTCGGATAAATTTGGGGAATAAATCAGAAGGTGAAAAACTGGTTAATAGCATGGCAAAAATAAAAAGAATCACTTGCCAGGTTTGAAATGGTCTTTTTTGAGTAACAAACCAGATGGCTACACCTGTAAAAGCAATAATGTAGGTTGGAGATTCAGAACTTGTACTAAAAATAACTGTGAATATTAAGGTGCTTGACAATAGCAATAGTCTAAATGCCGGTTCTTTGTATTGTTCGAAACGTAAATAAGGAAGCGAAAATACTATAAGACCTGCTCCCAAAAATGGCCAGTTTGGAATAGAATGATTCCCTGATATTCGTCGTACCATTCCCATCAAACAAAGATCCTGGTCAGTAATTAATGTGGTATTCATCTTATTTTTCTCTGTAATGGCCTCAAACCAATCTTTGTAAGTTTGAACTATATAGCCAGGTGATGAAAATAGCATGGGAATAGTAAATGCAACGGCACTCCAGAAAATAAGACCAGATATAAGCATTGATTTATTTTTCGAGAATAGAAAGAAAGCCAATCCAACTATTCCATAAAGCTTAATGAATGTGCCTAAGACAATCATTAATGCTGCCCAAAAATCTTTTTTTTGATCAATGAAGGTATAGGTAAGCAAAATAATTGCCGTCATGGAAGGATTAAACTGGGAGCTAAGTATGGAAGTCAGGTTCTCATGTGCCGCAATTAGTAAAATGGCCAGTGTTGCTTCAGAAGACAAAGGCAATTTCCTTATCGCATACAAGAGGATGAATGAATTAAAAAAAGTCCATAGTGTATGACCCAGCCAGTTAGGGAGTATTGCAAAAGGGGCAATCAGAACACCAAAAATTGGTCCGTACAGATTATAATGCTGAAAATTTTCTGGCTGTGGTAAAAATAAATTCTTTTGATCAATCAGACTGAAAAAAGTGTATTTGAATATCAGGAAGTTATTAAAGTTGCCATTATTTAAAATCTTGATCAAAGCAAGAGCGCTGATTAGATACCATAATGAGAAAATATAAATCTTCTTTTTAAAAATTGTTTCAGTAAAAAAAGTGTTTAATGACCTGAGCATCATCGATTATTTTTAGATAGGGAAAGAAATATGGAGACGCCAAATGGAAGATTAAAAAGCTTGAGCAAGCTTAATTCCAAGCTAAATATGCGGTATAATATTCGGCTGATTAAACCATCGTAAGTGTGAAGTGTGGCGTCTGAACCTGCCCCCTTTCTGATTAGCTTATCAGGTATCATTTTACTCAACAATCTAAAAATAGCTATTGGTATAAATAATATCGTGTTAAAGTATGTGGCTCTTAGGGGGATTAAATCCGATTTTTTAACTAATTCTTTGAGGCTTTTGAGTGTATATCGTCTAAAATGATGGTTCACTACATCATGATGACTCCACAAAAACATATATGCAGGAACCGTAAGTACAATCTGGCCATCACTTTTACAAACCCTTTTCATTTCATGAACACCTGTTAGATCATCCTCAACATGTTCAATGACATCAAAGGCACATACCAGATCAAACTCTTCATCTTTAAATGGGAGATCCAGAATGGTACCATTGATTATAGTCACATTAAACTGTTGGTTGGCATAATCGCAGCAATCCTGATCATATTCCATCGAAGTGACTTTCCCAAACTGTGAGAGTAACTCACTGGTTTTGCCAGTGGCTGCACCAATGTTTAAAATATTCAACTGTTTATTTTCTTTGGCTTCAATACTGGCTGAGATCAGTTTTGTTATGATTTTTCCTCTTACCCTGAACCACCAGTGTTGACGTTCTAATGATGCATATTCTTTGTAATAATTAATGTCCATGCTGGTATTTACCCTGATCGCTACTCAAAAATATAATGTAGTTCAAACTTAATTGTTGCTCAAAAATTCTTCTTTTTATAGAAATTAAAAGGTTTAATTGCAACGTAAATATTACAATAATATGTTTAATTCAAAAATCTTCAGTTGATAATTCTTTACAGACCATTTTGATTATTTCATTATCCTGAGCTTTTTGTTTATTCAAAAAATAAATAAACACACTTAGAAATTGGGAATGTGATATTTTAACTCCCAATTCGCCAGCTCTTTAAATTAATTAGAGCTTATATGAGGTTTAATTTAATGCCATAGAACTTAGTGTTGCATATCCGACGACACTTTATGTTAGCGACTTGAATCCAGCCACTAATCCCTAAGAATCGGAGCCATAACGCCGGCAGATCAAACAATCAGATCCTTCGCAAAAGGAAATAATAAAAGTTTCTTCTTTCGTGCCGGCAACAGGATATCCTGTTCAATAAAAAGAGCAAATAGGTTATGAGATGTTGGAATCTGGACTGAAATTTTAGTAGATTGAACGAGATGCAGGAAAGCCAACAAAAGAAATTTTATAGGTTGTAAAAATGCAATCAGAGGAAGATTATGGATAAGATTGACAATTGAAAGTGTTAGTTGCTATTTATTCTGAATCAGAATCTTACTGTCAAATTTGAGGTAATAGAAAAGTTTTTACTTGAATTATTATAAAACTCCCTTTCTCCTGCCTGATAAACCTTGCCCTCGAGCCTGAATTGTAGCCGTTTATTGATTTGATAGTCGAAATTGCTTGAAATACCTGACACCCTTATTCCATTCAGGTTATTGGTTGCTATAATGATCCGGTTTTTATCGTTGTAGTATTCTCCTCTTAATGCCAGTTTAATTTGCTC
>CAYJAM010000058.1:8997-10336 GCA_964367725.1 uncultured Sphingobacterium sp.
AAATTTGCCTTGCTCACTCATTGAATATCTTATAATAACTACCGGCGAATACCAGATTCCGTAATCGGCGGTATTGTATTTGTCGCTGCCGAGATCGAATCCTGCAATCAAGCCGAGTTTTTTATTCATGTCAAATTGCATGAATAGATTATGAAAGGTTCTAAGTGCATTAAAATTATTTTGGATATCAGTGCCGGTGAAGTTGCTGTAGTTCAGTAGTAATTTTTCGGAAGGTTTATAATTCACCTGAATCCCAAATGAAGGCTTTTGAATTAAATTTAGCCTCTTAATTCTTTGCCATCCGTTTAAAACCAAAAATGCCAGATTGAGATTTCCTTTTTTTGTTGAATAGCCGAGTTTGAGACCTGTTTCGTAATATGGAGAATTTTCAGCCAGAATACTTCTTGTTAAAGTCCAGCAATCGGCACTGATAGCACTTTCAAATCCAATATGGGATGGCAGAATTCCTGCATCCAGCCAGATGTTTTGTTCTTTTGATAATTTAAACCCAATATTGGCTTCAAACAGATGTCGGGCCCATTTAGGTTCTGCACTGAGGTTGTACCTTGAATAATTCCCAGCCATTAAGCCCAAATTTGCCCTGAGATTAGTGGCTGAATAATTAGTTTTTAGCAAAATGAGATTTGCATTGATCTCATTATGTCTTTTGTGATTATAGATAAAATCCGGTTTTTCATGATTTGCAGGTTTTGCAAAATCATAACTGTAATATAATTCACCATAAGCATTAAATGACAGATTTTTCAGCGAGTCATTTTGTGCAAATATGCTGGTTGACAGAAGGGAAAATGAAATCAACAGGATTAGTTTCAATTGGTTTGGTTTTTTATTGATGGCAAACTTATATTCCTACAAATATATTTACCTGATAAATTACTTTGATGCTTTATAAATATTCATATTTCCATTGAATAAAATACTGTTCCTGGATTGACAAATCAGAATGACCGGTTCTTAAACTTTATAGAAATAATCAAGATCTAATACTTTTTCAGCAATTCATTTAAATATTACGATTGGAATAAAGCTATTACCTGTTCAGATTCTAAACTCAGGTTTTACTTTATATTTTTTCCTCAATTTTATATTCCTCGATCTGTTGCGACAATTCCATTGCTCTCATCAAGGGAGTCCACTCTTTCCCTTCAAAGATCAGACGAAACCATTTTTTATCTCTGTTCTCAATTTTTATATTGAAAAATAACCATAGAGCAGCAAAAGTGAAGAAAAGTGTAACCAGGGTTTGAATGATCCAAAGGAGCAAACTGCCATTTTCTAACATCGATTCATTCCAGTAAAATGTTGTCCAGACCGGTAG
>CAYJAM010000059.1:0-10167 GCA_964367725.1 uncultured Sphingobacterium sp.
GTCTTATATTTATTTGCCCTGAACGAAAAACGGGGAAATTAAAAATTATAGACCATGGCGTTAATATTCATTCCTGATCCTACAGAGGCGAAAACAACCCGGTCTCCCTTTTGGATCTGATGCCCTTCAAGTTTGTTTTTTAATATCATATCCAGCAGGGTTGGTACTGTTGCTACTGAGCTATTCCCATATTTAGCAATGGTCATAGGCATAACATCCATTGGAGTATCCTTTATTCCATAAAGTTTAAAGAGTCTTTTGAGGATCGCCTCATCCATTTTTCCATTCGCCTGATGAACCAGAACCTTTTTCACGTCATCAATACCAGTTCCCGATTTTTCCATGGTTTGCTGAATTACCAGAGGTACATTTTTCAAGGCGTATTCATAGATCTTTCTGCCATCCATTTTGATAAACTGATCGTCTGATATGAGATCCGGATTGCTTGACTTACCGGAATACAGGTAATAGGCTTCATCAGAAGTGTGGGTTTGTGTTTTATGTGCCAAAATACCCTCATCAACACCTTCTCTTCCTTCTAATATCGTTGCTCCGGCGCCATCTGCATAAATCATGCTGTCGCGGTCATGCGGGTCGGTAACTCTCGAAAGGGTTTCTGTACCAATTATCAGAACCCGCTTTGCATCCCCAGAACGGATATAATAATCTGCCTGAATCATCCCCTGAAGCCATCCCGGGCAACCGAAAGGCAGATCGTAAGCCACGCAATCAGGGTTTTTAATTCCAAGCCTATGCTTAATTCTTGATCCCAGGGTTGGTAAAACATCAACTCTGGTACTACCCGGAGCGATATCTCCAAAATTATGTGCCACGATGATATAATCCAGGGTTTCAGGATCTATTCCTGAACTTTCAATAGCATTTGAAGCTGCAAAATATCCCAGATCAGAAGCCATATGTTCTTTATCTGCATAGCGGCGCTCTTCAATTTCTGTGATGTCCTGAAACTTTTGGATCACTTCGGTATTTTCCCTTAGGATGGGCTCTCCGTTTTTTTCGTAAAAGCGATGTTCTGAAAAGTCTTTGTTTGGTATGATGTTGGCAGGTACGAAACTACCTGTCCCAATGATAACGGACTTGATATTAGTGCTCATTAAAAGAAATTATACTGAATACTATATTGGTTTAGTGTATTAAAGGTACGTATTCTTTTTAAAATAAAGATTTGCTTAAAAATAATTTGAGCTGTTTAAATCTCAGAATTGCCTAAGTGAGTTTTTCTAGAATCAGAATGATACTCTCAGATTGTAAATTGCTAAGTATTTGTCAATATTTAAGACTATCTAATTGATTTAAAGTCTTTTATCTTATTAGTAAAAAAATAAAATCAGAGTAAATTTAATTTATACATTGAACAACAGTCTTAGTTAATTAAAATGTCTACTTTCAAGAAGTAGTTAATTTATTCGAGAAGTAGTTAATTTAGTTAAATTTATATAAATGTATATTTTAGTTAAGCGAAATATGAAGGCTCTGATTTTTATTATTGCCATGATTATTACCAATTTATCAGCTAATGCACAAGTTACACAACAAAATAATCCTGCTAACATAAATATTTCTGCTTATAGTAATGAACAGATTTTGGCAATGCTCAAACTATATAATTTGAGTGAATTATCTGCCGAGGAGTTATCAATTAAAGCCGCAGAGGCAGGTTTTACGAAATCTCAGATAGAGGAGTTAAAAATCAGATTTGGATCAGAAACCAAGCAAAATGAAGCCAACAAAAATGAGCCTGGACAAAAGCGTAAAGACATAAAGTTGGATAAGAGTTCTGATTTGGAGAAATCAAAATTAGGTATGGTTTATGGATTTCAATTCTTCGAATCTGAGGATAATATATTTAAGCCTGATCTAAAGATGGCAACTCCTGGTTATTACAAGCTTGGACCAGGTGATAAGTTGATTTTGAATATTTTTGGTGATTCAGAGGTAAAATATGAACTTTTGGTATCGCCAGAAGGCTATGTTAATATTCCTTTTGTTGGACCTGTTTTAGTTAATGGGATTACTATTGACCAAATCAGGCTATTACTCGCAAAGCAATTATCAACCGTATATCCTTCTATTAAATCAGGTAAGACTTCATTTCAGATTTTTTTAAAAGATATAAGGACAATTCGTGTTACGCTTATTGGAGAGGTGCTTAAACCAGCCATGTATAATTTATCTTCATTATCTACTATTGCTTCAGCTTTACATGAGACCGGAGGGCCGTCAAATTTAGGCTCTATGCGTTCAGTTGATTTAATAAGAGCTGGAAAGCTATTAATAACATTTGATTTTTATGATTTTCTCCAAAGAGGTGATCTTACTAAAAACCTGCTTTTAATGGATGGAGACGTGGTTAGAGTAAATCCATACCAAACAAAATTGTATTTGGGTGGTTCTGTTAAGCGTGCCGGGTATTATGAATTGAGCAAGGGAGAGGATTTGAATCATGCAATTATTTATGCTGGTGGTCTTTCAGATCATGCGAACCAAAATTTGTTAACGATTTATCGAATGGGTAAAACGGAACGGGCAATATTTAATCTTGATAGTTCAGAGATAAATCAGTTTGTCCCTAGATCATCTGACAGTGTGGTTGTAAACTCCATTTTGAACAGGTTCAGCAATCGGGTAATTATATCTGGCTCGGTTTATTATCCCGGTGATTATTCCTTAAATCAAACACCTACATTAGAAATGTTGCTTAACAAAGCAAAATTGCGTGAGAACACATCGTATAGTCGTGCTATAATTATTAGAAAGAAAGAAAATTTTACTGATTCAATTATCAATTTTAATGTATTAAAAATCATCAAAGGAATAGAAATTATTAATTTGATTAGAGAAGATCGGGTAATAATCTACGCTATAGATTCTTTAACTGAAAAGTATACTGTACAAATCACCGGTGAAGTAAATAAGCCTGGTAGTTATGATTATGTTTCCAATCTCAGATTGTCTGATTTGATTCTTATGGCAGGTGGATTGAAGGAAGGAGCATCAGGCAAAAGAGTTGAAATAGGCAGGAGAATTCGTTCAAATGGCGGAGCTGAAGTATCTGAAGACTCTTACGCAATAGTAAAAATCATAGACATTGATAAAAATTTAATAGAAAATCTAAAATTTGATTCAGGCCTTCTTGAACCTTTTGATATTGTATCTGTTAGAAAATTACCCGACTATAAAGAACAATTATCTATTTCTGTTACGGGTGAGGTACTCTTTCCAGGTAATTATGTTATCCGGAATCGAAATGAAAGATTGTCTGATATTGTTGACAGAGCTGGTGGACTTAAGCCCGGTGCTGCAATTTCTGGTGCAGTTTTAATGCGCTATCGAAAGCCGAATCCCGGGCAGGTTAAAGCTCAGGAAAACAAGTTGAGTTTGCTGGATTCGAAAATGGATTCATTGGGGGTTAAAACAATAATAGATTCCAAATCGAGTGCTGATTTCGGTCCAGTAGGAATAAAATTAGATCGGGCAATCGAAAATAAGGGTGGTGAATATGATATTTTTCTTGAACCAGGTGACAGCTTATTTATCCCAACTCCGGTACAGACAGTACAAGTATTTGGGGCAGTAAATAATAGTGTTAAAATTGTTTATTCTCCGCAAATGAAATTTAGGGATGTTGTTCAACAATCGGGTGGCTTTGATCAGAGTGCGCGCAGGTCGGGTTCTTACGTGATAAATATGAATGGGCAAACTTTTGGCACCCAAAAATTTCTGTTATTCAGAAAATATCCTTTTATTGAACCCGGTACTGATATTTATGTACCTATGCGCAAAGAGAATAAACTAAGACTAACAGATGTAATGGGAATTGGAACAACAGTTTCTGGAATATTAACTTTATTATTTCTGATTAATAGTATCTCAAAGTGAATAATAATTACGACAGAACTTTTGTTGCCGTTACAGCACTTTAGTATCCTTTGCTTTACTTTTCAGTATTTTTATCAGTAATGTGATGATGAAGATAATATTTCTTGTTTAGTAATAAATAAAATTAAAAGGGATGTTTAAATTTCTGTATCAACTTATGAGTAATTTTATGTTTCTTTTAAATTAATAATTAAAAAAAATGCAAAAAATTCATCACGATTCTGATACCTTAACAGAACAGGAGCGGCCAAGTCATTTCGGTTCTGTTCAGTGTTCACTTAATGACCTCAATGTTGCAGCAAAAAGGATTCATTCTGATTTAAATCTTTTTGTTACTTCGGATATGGGTAAACCTTTAAGTAAGGCATTGATTAGCATTGATTCTGCTAGTATAACAGCTGTTTCCGATCAAGCGGGCAAAGTATGCATCAAAGCACTTCCTGAAGGGAGATATTCAATGGACATTATTTCCTGTGGATTTATTGCCAAAAGTCTTCTCATTTCTGTTGAAGAGTCTGGTTCCCAGGAAATATGCGTTCTGCTGAGCAGTAATATTGGATAGAAGGATAATTCAGGCAATAATAAAAAGGAGGAATATTTTTAACCCTCTAGTAAAAAAACATATAGTTCTTTAGGACCATGTGCTCCCAAAACTAGAGTTTTTTCAATATCTGCAGTCCGGCTCGGACCGGTAATATTGGAGATCATACTTGGAAGGTTTTCGGGATATTTCTCCTTCAAAAGTTTAAAACCATCTTTCAGGTCGAGAACCAGTTGAGAGGTATAGGCAATTACAATATGAACATGAGGGTAAATACTTAACCTTCTTCCTGCAGCATTTCCATTGGAAACCATAATACTTCCATTTCTGGCAATAAGTGACTCGCATTCTGTAATCCCGACATCGGCATTTAAAAAATCTGTATCAGTACTGTAGAAGGGAAACTCGTATGTACTTAATAGTTTTTGTAATTTTGGTTCCCAGCAATAGATCTTTCGCCAGTTTTTTTCTTCTGCGAGGTGCAGAAGGTTTTCGAAAAGCTCGATTTCATCTTCGCAGAAAACAAAATTTCCCGAAACAGCGGTCAATTGCTCTGCAAAAAGAGCATCGAGATGGTCGGTGTATTCTTCATAAAGAGCTGTCTCTTCTAAATTGGGATATGGGTTATCACGTTTCTCCAGAAGAGCCCTTCGGATCTTCTTAAGCATCTTTTCTTTAGAAGTTGTCTCTTTCATGAACAACGTTTTTTTAAACAGGAGGAATGAAATTTTAAATTTCATTCCTCCTGAAAAGGAATTTTATAGAATTGATAATTTTAGTCCTGTGATGATCTGTTTTCAGGAAGATCTATATTGTGATCTACCATACCTTCATGTTCAGGACTTTCTTTTGGTTGCTCTACCGGACTTTCTGTTTTAGTACCATTTACAAACTCATCATAAGTAGTGCGGTTATCAAATGGACGTTTACCCAAAATTTCTTCAAGATCCGACTGGAACAGGATTTCTTTTTCGAGTAATTTTTCAGCAAGTTTCTCCAAACCCTCACGTTTATCGGTCAATAATTGTTTAGTTCGCTGATATGCACGATCAATCTGATTGCGAACTTCAATATCAATAATTTCGGAGGTCTTTTCAGAATAAGGTTTATTGAACTGATACTCACCCTGAGTATCGTTGAACGAAACATTACCAACTTTGTCGTTCATACCATAGATAGTTACCATAGCATAAGATAATTTGGTAATACGCTCCAGGTCGTTCTGCGCACCGGTTGATATTTTATTAAAAACGATATCTTCCGCAACCCTGCCGCCTAAAGTCATACACATCCCGTCGAGCAATTGCTCTGTAGTGTATAAAAATTGCTCTTTCGGAAGGTATTGGGCGTACCCAAGGGCTGCCACTCCCCGTGGCACAATTGAAACCTTAACCAATGGATCAGCATGTTCAAGGAACCATCCCGCAATAGCGTGTCCTGCTTCATGATAAGCTACGATCCGTTTCTCTTCAGGAGAGATAATCTTGTTCTTTTTCTCCAACCCACCGATCACACGATCCACTGCATCCTGGAAGTCCTGCATATCTACTGCTTCTTTATTCCTTCGTGCGGCAATCAGGGCAGCTTCATTACATACGTTTGCAATCTCGGCTCCGGCAAATCCGGGAGTTTGTGCCGATAATTTCTTAGCATCTACACCTTCAGCAAGTTTCAGAGGTTTCAGGTGAACTTTAAAAATCTGCTCACGGCCAACCAAATCTGGTTTATCAATTGAAATCTGTCGGTCAAAACGTCCGGGGCGCAATAATGCAGTATCCAGAACGTCAGGTCTGTTGGTTGCAGCAAGAATAATGATTCCGCTATCAGTACCAAAACCATCCATTTCAACCAGTAACTGGTTCAGAGTGTTTTCGCGCTCATCATTTCCACCAACAATATTGTTTTTTCCGCGGGCTCGACCAATCGCATCGATCTCATCAATAAAGATGATACAAGGAGCCTTTTCTTTTGCCTGCTTGAACAGGTCGCGTACCCTTGAGGCACCTACCCCGACAAACATTTCGACAAAGTCTGAACCCGAAAGTGAGAAGAAAGGAACCTGAGCCTCACCTGCAACAGCTTTAGCCATCAGGGTTTTACCGGTACCAGGTGCACCAATCAGCAAGGCTCCTTTTGGAATTTTACCTCCCAGATTAGTGTATTTTTTAGGGTTTTTTAAGAAATCAACGATCTCCATCACCTCCTGTTTGGCTTCTTCAAGTCCGGCAACATCATTAAAAGTAATGGTAACCTGAGATTCTTTATCGAAAAGAGTTGCCTTAGATTTACCTATATTAAAGATCTGCCCACCGGCACCACCACCGGCACCACCACCCATTCTTTTCATGATGAATACCCAGAATCCTACCAGTAGAAGTACAGGCAGAATAAATGACATGAACCAACCAGCCCATGGACTTTCTCTGGATTCTGAAATTATAGGTGTACGCTGATTAGGAGGAAGATCCTTCTCAGCAGCAATTACTTTTGATTCAAAACTCTCATAGGTTGCAGATGTGAAAATATATTGCGGACCATTGGTAGTTGCATTGAAACTGCTTTTATTGCGGACATCATCATATTTCTTCTGATCTAAACGATCCTTTTTGATATAAACATCGACATTATAAAGGTCCCCATTTTTGTATGCGACCAGCTTTTCAACATCACCCGGTTTGAGCATCTCATTCTCAAACTTCTGGTAATTAATTATTTTAGCATTATTACCGCTGAACATATACTGAACCACAAAAAGGCCCAGGATGATGACAGCATAAAGCCACATGATATTGAACTTAGGTGCTTTGGGAACAATTTTTTTACCAGGAATCTTTTTTAAAGGAGATTTTTTATCTGTTTTACTATCTTTCATTTTAAGTAATTGTATATAGCTATAATCGTAATTAAAATACTGAATGTCAGGCACTTTTAAATGATTTCATCTCTGCATCACCCCAAAGATCCTCAATTCCGTAGAATTCTCTCTTGTCTGTTTTAAAGATATGAACTACCACATCAATGTAGTCGAGGATTATCCAGTCTGACTGCTGTAAACCCTCTTTTCTCCACGGTTCAAGTTTCAAGGCTTTAAATACTTCATCTTCAACACTTTGTGCAATTGCTTTTACCTGTGTACTTGATTCAGCATGACATACAACAAAATAATCGGCAACAGAACTATGGATATTTCTCAGATCCAAACGGACTATTTCATTTCCCTTTTTTTCCTGTATTCCAAAAATAACGAGTTCTGAGATTGAAGTGGATTCTTGTATAGTTTTATTTTTTACCATTAAAAAAAATTAGTTTTGTTGAATCATCTTAACGCATGTTACTTGCAAAATAATACTTTTTCAGGACTATTTATCGGTCGTAATCTAATTACTTTAAAAGAGGTAGACTCAACAAATACCTTTCTTAAGGATGCTTTGTCAAAATCTACGCCACTATTAGATGGTACTGTTATAATGGCAGACAAGCAGTTTGCCGGAAGAGGGCAATCCGGGAATTCATGGCATAGTGAAGCCGGGAAAAATCTAACTTTCAGCATCCTTCTTAATCCAAGTTTTCTACCAATTGAAAGGCAATTTGACTTAAATATTGCCATTAGTCTTGCACTGAACGATTTTTTAAATAAATACCTGGCCGGAAAGGCATTTATAAAATGGCCGAATGACAGTTATGTGGATAACAAAAAAATAGGCGGAATATTGATTGAAAATATTGTTCATGGTAATTCCATCAAACATGCCATAATTGGAATTGGCATTAATGTAAATCAGGAGGAATTTAGCGGTGATTTAAGGAATGTAACTTCTTTGAAGCAAGCTTTACATCAGGATTACAACTTAATGCAATTATTAGGCGAAATTTGCAGCTTTATTGAAGGCAGATATTTACAGTTGAAAGCCGGAAATTCAGATAAGCTTAATGATGAGTACCTTAGACAATTATATTTGAAAGATGAGTGGGCTTCATTTTGTTTTGACAAGCAAATTCAAAGCGGGAAAATTCGCGGAATTACGAAAATCGGACAACTTATTGTTGAGACTGCAGAGGGCTTGCGATATTTTAATAACAAGGAGATAGAGTTTATAATTTAAATGGATATGAAAAATTTTTTGGGCCTGATTTTTTTGTTTTTAGCTGTTGCCTCCCAGGCACAGTTCCCTGATCCCAATGCAAAAATTTATGATCCGGTAAAATGGAGTTTCTCTTCCGAGAAATTAAACGATAATGAATACAATCTGATCATTACTGCCAAAATTGAGAAGGGCTGGCATGTGTATTCCCAGTTTATAGAAGATGGTGGTCCAATTCCAACATCGTTCAAATTTAAGCCTGGTTCAGGCTATAAACTATTAGGAAAAGTTTCCGAAAGTCCGAAAGCGGTTTCAGCATTTGACAAGAATTTCAATATGCAAATTGCATGGCATAAAGACCGGGTCGTATTTAAACAAAAGGTCAGCCTGCTTATTCCTAAAACAAATGTTTCTGGGACGCTCGAGTTCATGGTTTGTAATGATGAGCGTTGTTTACCGCCTGCTGAAGTTGAATTTAGGATCGCAATTGAAGGTGGTTCTGATTCCGGCGAAGTGATGGCTAAGGCGCCCGAATCAGATAGCATTGCGGCAATAATTTCTTCTGATTCCGCATCGGCAGCCCCGAAAGATGCGAGTGTACCAACAATTCAAGCCCCTGCCGACTCTGCAAGCGGTTCGCTATGGGCAATTTTTATAGCTGGCTTTATCGGTGGACTTGCGGCATTTTTTATGCCATGCATTTACCCGATGATTCCACTGACTGTATCTTTTTTCACCAAGAAATCGGGCTCCAGGGCTAAAGGAATTCAAAGTGCAATAATTTACGGACTATCCATTATTGTCATTTATGTAGCGCTTGGTTTGCTCATTACACTGATTTTTGGGGCTTCTGCCTTGAATGAAGCAGCAAGCAGTGCAACTTTTAACTTATTATTCTTTGTTGTTCTCGTCATTTTTGGAATCTCTTTCCTGGGTGCTTTTGAAATTACCCTTCCTTCTTCCCTGGTGAATAAGATGGATGAAAAATCAAATCAGAACGGATTTGTCGGCCTTTTCTTTATGGCTTTTACACTGGCACTGGTTTCTTTTTCATGCACCGGGCCTATCATAGGAACTTTACTGGTTGATGCGGTTTCCAAAGGCTCTTATCTGGGCCCGGCAATTGGTATGCTTGGATTTTCATCTGCCTTAGCAATACCGTTTACACTTTTTGCAATATTTCCATCCTGGCTTAAGGAAATGCCAAAATCTGGAGGCTGGCTCAATACAGTGAAGGTTTCACTGGGTTTTCTGGAGATAGCACTTGCATTTAAGTTCTTATCCAATGTGGATCTGGCTTATCATTGGGGCATTTTAAACCGGGATGTTTTTCTAATTATCTGGATCGTTGTTTTTGGGTTATGGGCACTGTATCTTCTCGGTAAGATCCGTTTGTCGCATGATAATGAGATTAATTTCCTTTCACTGCCAAGATTGTTTTTCTCTATGCTGATTCTTGGATTTACACTATACATGATTCCTGGATTATGGGGGGCACCTCTCAAGGCGATCAGTGCCTGGCTTCCTCCACAGGTTACCCAGGAATTTGATCTGTACTCAAACAGGACTAGCAGTCCGGCAGCTGCAGCCGGAACATCGGAAAAAAAATATTCCGGACTCTTTCATGCGCCTCATGGTCTGGAT